>DASSXJ010000275.1 GCA_035703895.1 bacterium
AGGAGGCCCAGGCTCATCGCGAAGAGCGCAAAGATCAGCACCTCCGTGAGCGTCGAGGTGAGATACCGGACGTGCGCGACCGGGAGGAGGGCCAGCGCCAGCCCGGCGATGACCCAGGCGGCCCGGAGCGCGCGGCCCTCCGGCCGCGCCGCGCCGGTCATCGGGCGCGCCCCCCAAACAGCCCGGTGGGACGCACGAGCAGGATCGCCGCCATCACGAGGTAGATGAAGACGAGCGCGATCTGGGGCACCAGCGTCTTCCCAAACGTGTCCACTTCGCCGATCAACAAGCTCCCCCAGAACGATCCGCTGAGCGTGCCGAGGCCGCCGACGACCACGACGATCAGCGTGACGATGAGCGTTTCGAAATCCACGCCCGGGAACACCCCTTGGATCGGCGCGGCGATCACTCCGGCGAGCCCCGCCAGCGCCGCGCCGAACGCGAACACGCCGCCGAAGACGAGGCCGATGTCGATCCCGAGCGCCTGGGTCATCTCCCGGTTCGCCACGCCGGCGCGGACCATCGCGCCGAGGCGGGTCCGGGTCAGACCAAGCCAGAGCGCCCCGGCGAGCGCCGCGCCGAGGACGATCACGAACAGCCGGTAGGAGGGGAACAGCGTGCCGAGGAGCGGGATGGAGCGGTCCAGGCCCGCGGGCGGGGCAAGCGATTGGACATCGGCTCCCCACCACCACCGCGCCACGTCCGACAGCACGAACGCGACCCCAAACGTGAGCAAGATCTGGTCGAGGTGCGTCCGCCGGTACAGGGGGCGGAGAAGCTCCCACTCCAGCAGGAACCCGAACATACCCAGCCCCAGCGGTGCGACCAGTGCGGCGATCCAAAACGAGCCGGTCCACCGGACCGTCGAGAGGGCGAGGTAGGCGCCGAGCATGTAGAACGCGCCGTGCGCGAGGTTCACGACCTCCATCAGGCCAAAGATCAGGGAGAGCCCCGCCGCTAGCAGAAACAGCAGCATCCCGTAGGCGAGCCCGTTCAGCGCTTGGAGAAGGTAGAACGTCACTTCTTACCTGGGCCCGCGGCGCTGGCCAATCCGTTTTCCACCTTAGCCGGGATCCTTGATGCGTCCCAGGCTATCGAATACCACATTCACGATGTCATTGCTGACCTGGCGCACCTGCCGAACGTAGATGTTCTGGATGACGTTGTGCGTGTTCGGGTCGAACTCATATTGGCCACGTGGGCTCGCGAACTTGACGTTCACGAGCGCCTCGATCAGCCGGTCCTTGTTGCTCGTGTCGCCGCCGGTTTTGTTGAGCGCCTCTACAATGACCCGGGCCGCATCGTACCCTTGTAGAGCAAAGACGCTGGCGTCTCGTCGGAACCGCGCTCGGTAGGCTCGGGTGAACGCAAGGTTCTCAGGGTTCTGAAGCTTGAGCGCCCAGTGCAGCGGGCTGTAGATGCCGAGTGCGGTCGCGCCCTCGGCCGGCAGCACGTCTTGCTCCACCATGAAGCCAGCGCCGCTCATGCGAGTGCTCTTGGTGAGCCCGTACTGGGAAGACTGCGCGATGAAACGTACCGCGTCGCTGCCGCTGTAGAAGTTGTAGGTGCCCTCGGGGTTCATCTTCTGGACCTGGGTGATATACGGCGCGTAGTCGGTGTTGTTGAGTGGCGGGTATACCTCCCCCAAGACCTTTCCCCCGGCCGCGACGAACGATTCCTTGAACGCAGCGATAGACTCCGTGCCGAACCCGTAGTTGGCGGCGGTCAGGGCGGCCTCGCGCGCGATGTTAGTGTAGAACCACTTCCCGAACGGGTTGCTGACCTGCCACGATGTAAACGAGACCCGGAAGATATAGGGGCTTTTCCGCGCCCGGGTGAGCAGGTTGCCACCCGCGTTGCTGACGACGAGGATCGTCTTGGAATTGTGGATCGTGTCCCGGATCGCGTAGGCGGTGGCGGTGCTCACGATGCCCGTGATGAGGTCCACCTGGTCGGCCTCGATCAGTTTGCGTACCTTCCGCAATCCGACTTGGGGATCGATTTCCTCATCCTCTCGGACCCAGGTGATCTTCCGCCCGCCCCCGCTCCAGTTGACGCTGTCGAAGTACAAGGTCATCGCGTCGGTGATGTCCTCCCCAAGCTGCCCGTAGACCTTCGAGTACGAGACGAGGAGCCCGACCTTCACCGATCCAGCCGCCAGTACCGCCGGCACGCCAAACCCATGTTCCTTGCTGAGCAGCGCCGACGGTCCGCCGGTCGCCAGAGTCGCGCCGCCGATCGCCGCCCGTCCGAGCAAGTGCCGCCGCGTAAGCTTCGCCCTCGCCTTCATGCTCCCACCCCCTGGTTGGTCGCAAGCACGCCCTGCTTACTCGACGTGGATCACCCGGTTCGCCTTCAGCTGGAACCGCGGCAGCGATCCGGCGCCGACCGCGGCGATCTCGACGCGGATGCCGCAGGCCGTCCGCAGGGCCTCGCGCAACTCCTCGAGTGTCGAGGCGATCGCGGCGGCGCTCCATCGCGCGTCATCGATCTCAACGACGACCCGCAGCTCAAGCATCTCCGCGCGGCGCCGGACTTCCACGCGGAACTCGTCGACGCACTCGAATCGCCGGACGGCGTCCTCGATCGCGCTGGGGAACACGTTCATCCCGCGGACGACCAGCATGTCATCCACGCGGCCGAGCACGCCGCCGTCGAGCCTGGCGAATGTTCGGCCGCACACGCACCGGGTGTCCAGCAGACGCACCCGGTCGCCCGTGCGGTAGCGAATCACCGGAGAGCCGTCACGCCCGAGGTTGGTCAGGACGAGCTCGCCGTCGCCCGACGGGACCACGGCGTGGGTGGCCGGGTTGAGCACCTCGGCGACGAACTCGCTCTCATTCAGGTGGAGCGCGCCGGCCGCGCAGGTAAATCCCGTGGCGCCCACCTCGGTCAGTCCCGTGTGGTCGATGCACCGCGCTCCCCACGCCGCTTCTATCCGCCGCTTGGTGGAGGCGATGCTGGCGCCCGGTTCTCCGGCGTGGATCGTGACCCGGACGCCGAGGGACGCGGTCTCGATTCCCGCCGCTCGGGCCACCTCGGCGAGCCGGAGCGCGTACGACGGCGTGCACACGAGCACGGTGGCCTGCGCTTCGATAAGCGCGCGGATCCGCACCTGCGTGTCGAGGCCGCCGCCGGGAATCGCCAGCGCGCCGAGCCGCCGCGCGGCGTCGAATCCCGCCCAGAACCCGATGAACGGCCCGAACGAGAACGCAAAATAGATCCTGTCCCCGGCGCCCATGCCCGCCGCGCGGTAGACGAACGTCCAGCAGCGCTGCCACCATTCCCACGACTCGGCCGTATCCAGCCACCTCAGCGGCCGGCCGGTCGTGCCCGACGTCTGATGGAGGCGCACGTAGCGGTCGAGCGGGTAGGTGAGATCTGAGCCAAACGGCGGCGTGGCTACCTGATCCGCGACCAATTCGGTCTTGGTCGTGAACGGCAGGCGCCGGAACGCCTCCCAGTCCCCGGCGGCCTGCGGAACCTCCGTCCCGGCGCCCTCCCACTTGCTGCGGTAGAAGAGATTGCTCTTCTGGATCCGCAACAGCATCGGGACGAGCCGCTGCCACTGATAGGCGCTCAGGTCCTCCCGCGCCATCGACTCCAGGGTCCGGTCCACAAAACGGGGGCGATCGTCGAGGCCATCGGCGCCGGGTGCGGCGTGTGTCATGGGGCGAGCTCCCCGGCGATCTCGTACCCTTTGCCCAGATACGCGGACTTGATCCCGGGATGGGCAAGCAACTCGCTCGGCGTCCCCCGAAGCACGATCCGGCCCCGCTCCATCACGCACACCCGGTCCGCGATCGTCATGGCCGCTTTGACGTTCTGCTCGACCAGGACCACAGTGAGCCCCTCGTCGCGCCGGAGGCGCGCGAGAGCCTTGACGATCTCCCGGACGACGAGTGGGGCGAGTCCGAGCGAGGGCTCATCCAGCAGGAGGACCCGGGGCCGAGACATCAGGCCGCGTCCGATCGCGAGCATCTGCTGCTCGCCACCGCTTAGGGTCCCGCCCAACCGCCGGTCGAGGGCCCCGAGCTTGGGAAAGATCATGTAGGGGCGCGAGACGTCGTCACGGACCGCGGCCCGGTCGCGCCAGTAACGATGGTATCCGCCGAGCACGAGATTGTGCCGGACGGTGAGCGTGTTGAAGACCTGCCGCCGCTCCGGGACGAGGCTGATCCCCAGCCGCACGATGGCTTCCGCGGCGGTGCCGGTGATCGGCCGGCCGTCGAAGATGATCGCCCCGGCCCGCGGCGGGTAGACGCCGGCGATCGTCCCCAGCAAGGTGGACTTGCCGGCTCCGTTGGGGCCGATGATCGCCAGGATCTCCTGAGGCCGGACGTCCAGGTCGATCCCGTGGAGGACCTGGACGCTGCCGCGCCGCGCGATGAGCCCGGAGACCTCGAGCAGGGCACCGCTCACGGCGCCCCGCCGGGCGAGGCGTCGCCCCCGCTGCGGCTCACGGCGGCCACGTCCTCTCCCAGGTAGGCGGCGATGACCCGCGGGTCTTGCTGGATCGCCTGAGGCGGACCTACGGCGATCTTTTCGCCGTAGTCCAGGACGACCACGCGGTCCGCCGCTTCCATCACGACGTCCATGTTGTGCTCGATGACGACGAACGTGCTCCCGTCCGCTCGGAGGCGCCGGATCAAGGTGACGAGGTCGCGCGCCTCCTGCGCACTCAACCCCGCGGTCGGCTCGTCGAGGAGGAGGACGGCCGGACGAGCGACCAGCGCGCGCGCGATCTCCAGCAGGCGCTGCTGGCCAAACGGCAGGTCGCGGGCAAGGTCGTGCTCCCGTCTCTCCAGGCCGACGACGGCCAGGGCTTCCCGCGCCGTGTCGGAGACCTGCCTGTCCTCACGCACGGCCGCCGGAAGCGCGAGCGCAGCGTGGAGCAGCCCGGTATGGGTCCAGCGATGGCAGCCGACCATCACGTTCTCCGCGACGGTGGTCTCGTTGAAGATGAGGAGGTTCTGAAAGGTGCGGATGATCCCGAGCGAGGCGATGCGCGACGCCGCGAGGCCGGTGATCCGCTGGTCTCGGAAGTAGATGTCGCCCGAGGTGGGGGGTAGGAACCCCGTGATCAGGTTGAACAGGGAGGTCTTTCCCGCGCCGTTCGGGCCGATGATGGCGAGGATTTCCTGGGGGGCGACGGCCATGTCGACGTCGCGCACGGCGACGAGCCCGCCGAACCGCTTCGTCAGGTGCTCGACCCGCAGCACGGCGGTCACGCGCGCCCCTCCTCGGCCGGTTCCGCGTCGGTCGCCCGCGCCGGCGTCCCGAGGGAACGCCCGGAGAGAGCGTGGCGGAGGTCGAGCGCGCCCCGGACGATCCCGCGCGGGAAAAAGATCATGATCAAGACCAGCAGGACGCCGTAGATCGCGGTCTGGTACTCGCCGCCCACGCGGGGGAAGATGCGGGGCACCTCGGTCCGGATCCCCTGGTCCATGATCGTCACAAGCGCCGCCCCGAACAGCCCGCCCCAGATATTGGTGAGCCCGCCCACCGCCGCCATGATGAGGAAGAACAGCGAGGCGAGC
This sequence comes from bacterium, assembly GCA_035703895.1. NCBI lineage: Bacteria > bacterium. Next base: position 5,541 of record DASSXJ010000275.1, read on the forward strand.
AGCGAGAACGGCGATGGGCTGATGAACCGGATGTAGTGCGCGTACAGGGCGCCGGCCAGACCCGCGTACGCCGCGCTCAACACGAAGACCTGCATCTTGTATCGCGGGACATCGATGCCGAGCGCAGCGGCCCCCACCTCGCTCCCCAGGATCGCCCGCAGCGCGCGCCCGGTGCGATGCGAGGTGATGTTCCGAGCGAGGATGAGGGTGACGAACGTGAGCGCCCAGATCGGATAATAGAACTGCCGGTCGGTGGCGAGCCGCACGCCGGCGACCTGGAGCGCGGGGATGTCCCGCAGCCCGTTTCCGCCTCCGGTCACCGGCAGGAGCTGCACCATGAGGACGTTCACGATGATCCCGAACCCCACCGTGGCCAGGACGAAGAAGTGGTCGGCCAGGCGCAGGGTCGGGAGTCCCACGAGATACGCCACGCCCGCGACCGCGGCGATGGCCAGCGGGATCGTGATCCACGGGGTCCACCCCAGATCGCGGCTCAGCAGCGCGGACGCGTAGGCCCCGAGCCCATAGAACGCCGCCTGCCCGAGCGAGACCTGGCCCGAGCACCCCAGGAGGATCAGGCCCAGGGTCACGATCGCGTAGAGCCCGATGATGTTCAGGACATTGAACGCATACGCGGTCGAGACGGCGAACGGCAGGGCGCCGATCACGAGCGCGAGCACGCCGAGCGCGATCCGCTCCCGCATCACGCCTGTCTCCGCTGGGCGCCGTGGAGCAGCCCTTCACGCTGCAAGAACAGGACGATGAGCAGCACGAGGAAGGTGATCGCCGTCCCGTACCCGGGGGAGAGGTAGCCGGTCGTCAGGGCCTCGATGATCCCTACCAGGTACCCGCCGATGACCGCGGCCGGCGCGCTCGTGAGCCCGCCGATGACCGCGGCCACGAACCCTTTCAAACCGAGCGACAAGCCCATGTCGTAGGTCGCGCCGGTGATCGGGGTGATCACGATCCCGGCCACCGCTCCGAGCCCGGCGCTCAACGTGAACGCGAGCAGAGACATTCGCCGAGGGCTGATGCCGACGAGTCTCGAGGCGAACGCATTGTCCGCGCACGCGCGGACCGCCGCACCCGGTACGGTGCGGACGAAGAAGGTAAACAGCCCCAGCACGACGGCGACGGACAACCCGATCGCCCACATCGCCTGGCGGACGAGGACGCCGCCGAGGACGATCAGTGCCGGCCCCGGGGTGAACTCGGGGATCGCGTACGGATCCGCGCCCCACAGCATCAGCGCAATCCCGCGAAACGCCATCGAGACCCCGAACGTGATGATGATGAGGGTGAGCGGGTGGCCGCCGAACGCCGGCTGGATCGCCAGCCGCTCCGTCGCCGCCCCGAGCACGCACACGATCGCCACCGCGCAGAGCGCCGCCACCCCGAGCGGCAGGTGCCAGGTCAGCAGGCTCGCGCACACGAGCGCGCTCAGCATCGAGAACTCGCCCTGCGCGAAATTCAGGATCCCGGTGACGGTGTAGATGAGGACGAAGCCGAGGGCCACCAAGGCGTAAATGCTGCCGACGGTGATGCCGGTGAGGAGCAGCTGGGGCAGCAGCGCGAGCATGACGACCCGGAGGGCGGGCCGGTCACCGCCGCCGGCCCACCTCGAGCCCCGCTACTTCCAGATGTCCCAGTTGCCGTTCTTGATGACCACGAGCACCATATCCTTGGTGGTCAGCCCGTTGTGATTCTGAGGGGACAGGTTGAAGACCCCGCCGGTCCCGACGAACCCCTTGAGATGCTCCAGATAGTCGCGGATCTTGGCCTTATCGGGGCCCACATGCCGGATCGCGTCGAGGAGCATCGTGAGCCCGTCGAGGGCGTGGCCGCCGAATGTGTTGGCCGCGTACTTGTTGGCCGCCTCGAAGTCCTTGGCGTACTTTTCGAGTAAGGCCTTCTGAGGGTCGCCCGCGGGCAGCTTATCGACGATGAGCAGCTTGCCCGAGGGGAACACCACGCCGTCCGCGGCCGGCCCGGCCAGCTGGATGAACGCTTTATTGGCGATCCCGTGGCTTTCCAGGATCGGTGTCTTCATGCCGAGCTGGCGAATGTTCTTCGCGGCGATGGATGCGGTCGGCGGCGTGCTCCAGACGACCATCGCGTCGGGGTTCTTGACCCGCGCGCGCGCCACCTGAACGCTCAGGTCGGTGTCGGTGGCCGCGAACGGCTCGGTGTCGACCAGCGTGATCCCTTGGTGGAGACCGTAGGTGCGCAGGGCGACGAGGCCGTCCTGCCCGAAGTCGTCGTTCCGGTAGAGGAACGCGAACGTCTTGATATGCAGGGCCAGGAGATACTGCATCGCGGTTGCGGCGGCGACATCGTTGCGCTGCGGCATCTGGAACACCCAGGCCCGACTGGGGACGCTGATCGTCGTGCTGGCCGCCACCGACATGAACGGGGTCTCCGCGGCCATGGCGTAGTCGGCCATCGCCTGCGACTCGGGGCTGGTCGTTCCGCCGACGACCGCGACGACGTTGTCCTCGGTCACGGCCTTCTTGATGAGCAGGACCGCCTTTGTGGGGTCGGTCTCGCTGTCGTAGGTGATGAGCTGGACCGGCCGCCCGCCGATGGGGGTGGCAGCGAGCTGGGCCTGCAGCATCGTGGCCGTGTCTTTCTCCGGCTTGCCGAGCGAACTGCCCGGCCCGGTCACGGCGAACACGGTACCGATCTTGATCGGCGCGCCCTGGCCGAGCACCGGCGGTGCAGTGAAGAACGCTCCCGCGGCGAGCGCGACCACCAACGCGATGACGGTGAGCCTGCGCGATAATGACAGCACCGTAACCACCACCCCCCTGGGCCGTGCCCCGTGCGACTGACCGGCCTGCCCCCCGCATGGGAGGCCTGCCCGCGTTCGGTCTAATGGTATCATATACGAGGACCGGACCATCCACGTGGCTCCGAGGACGCCACCGGGAGGCGTGAGACGATGCCGGCGAGAGCGGGAGCCCAGTTTCTGCAAGGACTGCGGGATCACCCCCGGGACCTCTGGCTCGAAGGCGAGCGGGTGGCCGACCCGGTCGAGCATCCCGCGTTCCGAAACGTAGTGCGGAGCGTGGCCGCTCTGTACGACATGCAACATGACCCGGCTGTGCGAAACGAGATGACCTACGTCTCGCCGACGACGGCCGACCGGGTCGGGCTGTCCTTCTTGATGCCCCACAGCCACGACGACCTGGTGCGCGTACGGAAGATGATGAAGCGGTGGGCGGATTACTCCGGCGGGTTCATGGGACGCACCCCGGATTACCTGAACCGGTCGCTCGCCGGATTCGCGGCGGCCGCCGCCTACTGTGCCGAGAACGACCCGCGGTTCGGCGAGAACATCCGCCGGTACTACGAGCTCGTACGCGAGCGCGATTTGTGCCTCACCCACACGCTGATCAATCCCCAGGCCAACCGGTCGGTCGGTCCGTCCCAGCAGGCCGATCCGTATCTCGCGGCGCGGATCGTGGAGGAGGACCACCGGGGTCTCGTCCTGCGTGGCGCCCGCATGCTGGCCACGCTGCCCACGGCCGACGAGATCATGGTGTTCCCGTCGACGCTCTTAAAGGCGGGCCCGGACGACGCCCCCTACGCCTACGCGCTGGCGCTCCCCACCGACACGCCGGGCCTGCGCTTCCTCTGCCGGGAATCGTTCGACTACGGGAAATCGCCCCTGGACCACCCACTGGGGTCTCGCTTCGAAGAGATGGATGCGGTCGTCATCTTCGATAACGTCAGGGTGCCGTGGGAGCGGGTGTTCCTGTTGCGGGATGTGGAGAAGTGCAACAAGGCGTTCGCGGCGACCGGCGCGGTGGCGCAGATGGCGCATCAAGTCGTGACCAAGAACGTCGCCAAGACCGAGTTTATCCTCGGCGTGGCCTCGCTCATCGTCGACACCATCGCCATCGAGCAGTTTCAACACGTCCATGAGAAGATGGCTGAGATCATCATCACCCTGGAAACGATGCGGGCGTTCCTCCGCACGAGCGAGGTCGAAGCGCAGGTGAACCGCTGGGGGATCATGCAGCCGGCCTGGCCGCCGCTGGACGCGGCGCGGAACGCCTACACGCGGATGTACCCGCATCTGGTGGAAATCCTCCAACAGCTCGGCGCCTCGGGGCTCATGGCCATCCCAACGGAGAAGGACCTGCGGGGGCCCGAGAAGGAGACGATCCGCAGGTACTACCAGGCGGCGCGCGCGGACGCCGCGGACCGGATCAAGCTGTTCCGGCTCGCCTGGGATATCGCGGTCAGTGCGTTCGGGTCGCGGCAGGCCTTGTACGAACGGTTCTTCTTCGGCGACCCGGTGCGCATGGCCGGCGCCATGTTCAACGCCTACGATCGCACGCCGTACATGGAGCGCGTGAAGGAGTTTCTCGATCGTGCGGAGCGGGCCGCGCCGGAGCTCCTGCCCGCGCCGAACGACTGAGGCGGAGGATCCCGTGGACGAGGCACCGCCCGACCCGACCGAGTTCCGGCGGATGATGGGCCTGTTCGCGACGGGGGTCACGGTCATCACGGCCCAGGTCGCCGGCGAGATCCACGGGATGACGGCCAACGCCGTGATGTCCCTCTCGCTCGATCCGTTGCTGCTGTGCGTCGCGGTGAGCCGCACCGCACGGATGCATGCATTCTTGACGGGGGCCGGCGGGTTCGCGCTCAACATCCTGTCCGAGGACCAGCAGGCGCTTTCGCAGTTCTTTGCGGGGGCCTGGCGGCATGCGTCGCCGCCCGAATACCGCCTGCACCCCTGGGTGGGCGGCCCGCGCCTGGTGGGCTGCCTCGCCGCGGCGGGCTGCCGGATCGACACAGTGCTGGACGGCGGCGATCATCACCTGTTTCTCGCCCGCGTGCTCGCGCTGCACCGGACGGAGGGACCGCTCAACCCGCTGCTGTTCTTCGGCGGCCACTACCACCGGCTTCGGGAACCGGCGGGGGTGCCGCGCGATCCCATCGAGGTCTGGAACCCCGAGGAGGTGCAGATCTTCTATGAACCCTGAGATCGACCTGGCCCCGGGGCACCCCGAGTTCAACATCCTGCGCGCCGGCCACGCCGAGTTTCGCGTGACCGACCTGGGGCGGGCCCGCGCATTTTACGTCGATCTGCTGGGTTTTGTCGAGAGCGAGCAGCAGGGGGAGCGTCTGTACCTGCGCGGCTACGAAGAGCGCGATCACCACAGCCTCGTGCTGCGGCGCGCCGCCTCTCCGGGCGTCGGCCACATCGCCTTCCGCGTGGCGTCCGAGGAGGACCTGGAGCGGCTTGAGCATCTCCACCGGCGCCATGATCTTCCCGCGCGTTGGGTCCATGAGGAAGCCGGCCAGGGCCGGGCGCTGCGCGTACAAGACCCGGCGGGCCTGCCGGTCGAATTCTATCACCAGATCGATCAGGTGGAGCGGCTGCTGCAGCGGTACGACCTGTATCGCGGCGCGTGTATCATGCGGGTGGACCATTTCAACTGCCAGGTCCCCGATGTCGTGACGGCGGCGCGCTGGTATCAGAAGGCGCTGGGCCTCGGGTGCTCGGAGTACTTCGAGAGCGCCGATGACCCCCCGCAGTTGTGGGGGATCTGGCTGCACCGCAAACAGAACGTGCACGACATCGCGCTGATGACCGGGGTCGGCCCGCGCGTACACCACGCGGCATTCTGGGTACAGGATCAGTCGAGCGTGCTGCGCGCCTGCGACATCCTCGCCGCCGCCCGGATGACCGATCGGATCGAGCGGGGCCCAGGTCGCCACGGGCTGTCCAACGCCTTTTTTCTCTACCTCCGCGACCCGGACAATAACCGGATCGAGTTGTACACCGGCGATTATCTCATCGCCGATCCAGACTGGCGGCCGATCCGCTGGCGGCTCAATGATCCGCAGGCAGCCACTTTTTGGGGACATCCCGCCCCGTCCTCCTGGTTCGAGGACGCATCACAAGTGGAATCCATCGTGGACGGCTCGTTTGTGGAAACCCGCCCGCCCCGGTTGCGAGACAGGCCGAGCTTCGTGACGTAGATCGCGTTGCAGTGACTATCCCCGCAGGCCGGTGGTGCCGATCCCCTCGATGATCTGGCGCTGCGCCAGCAGAAACGCGGCCACCGTGGGCAGGACGGTCATCACGGTCGCCGCCATCAAGAGGTTGTACTCCGTGCTCACGTTCTGAGAGAACGCCAACAACCCCACCTGCACGGTGCGCATGTTTTCCGTCGAGGTCGCCACCAATGGCCACAGCAGGTCATTCCAGGCCCGGAGGAAGGCCAGCAGCCCCACGACGGCGAGGCTCGGGCCGGAGAGCGGGACGACGATACGCCATAGAAAGTACCCCGACGAACAGCCATCCGCCCGCGCCGCGTCATGGAGGTCTCGCGGGATCGCCAGGAACGCCTGCCGGAGCAGAAAGATCGACAAGACACTGGCCCCTAGGGGGATGATGAGCGCCAGAAAGGTGTTGTACCAATGCAGCGCGGTGATCACCACGAAGTTCGGGATCAGGGTGATCTCCGGCGGGACCAGGAGGGTGGCGACGAACGCACCAAAGATGAGCCGGCGCCCCGGAAACTCGAGGAACGCGAAGGCGTATGCGGCCAGCGCCGAGGTCAGCGTGACGCAGGCGGCCACGCCCGTCGACTGAATCAGGGAGTTGAGGAAGTACCGCGGGAAGGGCGCCGCAGCCAGCGCACGAACATAGTTCTGCCAGAGCCACTCCTGCGGCACCAGGGTGGGTGGAAAGCGGATCGCTTCGACGTTCGACTTGAGCGACGAGGAGAGCATCCAGAAGAAGGGAAGAGTGGTGGCCACGGCTCCGCAGAGGAGCAGGATGTGCACTGCCGTCCGTGAGATCCGCACGTGGCTATCCTAGATAGTGGACCCGGCGCTCGCCGATCCGCATCTGCAGGCCCGTCAGCGCGAGCAGGATGACGAACACGACGAATGCCGCCGCCGTCGCGTAGCCGACGCGGAACTCGTTGTAGAACGTCGTGAAGATGAAGAGGGTCGCCACCCGGGTCGTCCCCAGGGGGCCGCCCGCCTCCGCACCGCTGACGCCACCCCCCGTCAGCGTGTACACGATGGCAAACGATTGAAACGCCCCGATCGTCGCGATCACCGCCAGGAAGAACGTCGTCGGGGAGATGAGCGGGAGCGTGATCCAGCGCATCTGGCGCCACCCCTCAGCCCCGTCCAGGCGCGCGGCCTCGTGGACCTCGGCGGGGATCGCCGTCAGCCCCGCCAAGTAGACCACGACGTGGAAACCCGTATAGTACCAGATGGTGACGATGGCGACGCAGATCAGCGCCAGCGACGGGCCCGCGGTCGCAGAGAACGCCCCGGCGGGGAGGAGGAGCGCGAGAATGGAGCGCGGCTCGAGCAGCCACCGCTGGGGCGGGAGGTGCAGAAGGCGCAGCAGGGAGTTGAACAGCCCGAAGTTGGCATTGAAGATCCACGACCAGACGAGGCCCATCGCGACCATCGAGGTGATGTAGGGCAGGAAGTAGACCAGACGGTAGGCGGCGCGGCCGTGGATCTTCCGAGCAAGGAGAGAAGCGATCAAAAAGCCCAGGACGATCTCGACCGGCACGACCCCGACGACGTAATAGACGGTCACGAGGAGCGAGCGCCAGAAATCGGTGTCGCGCAGGACGCCCCAGTAGTTGGACGGTCCGACAAACGCCTCCTTGGTCAAGCCCCATCGGAACAGGGACACGTACGCGCCGTAGAAGAGCGGGTAGACGTGAAACGCCAGCAGCAGCGCCCCTGCAGGGGCGAGGTAGAGGTAGCCGGCCAGGTTCCCCCGACCCCAGCGCGCGCCGGGCCGCACCATCAGCCGCGGAGGATCGCGTTCGCTCTCGTGGCGGCTTCCTTGAGCGCGTCTTTGGGCGCCTGGAGCCCAGTGACCGCCTTCGTGATGGCGTCCTGAAGGAGTGGGTCGATGCGCACCCAGCCCGCGACGTTGTCGGGCATGGGGTGTGCGTAGTCCAGCGACTCCAGCGCAACGCGTTGCCGGGGATCCTTGGCAAACAGATCCCGCATCGGCGCGGTCCCCAGGGCAGACTTCCGCAGCGGGAGGTAGTGGGACTGCACCGACCACAGGGCGGTCTGCTCGGGCTCAGCCCACCATTTGAAGAAGGTCCACGCCCCGGCCTGCGTCTCCGGCCGCGCTTTGGCGAAGATGACCCCGTTGCTCCCGAACAGGATCGTGGCCTTGTTCTTCCCGGTGGGCAGGGGGGCGACCCCGAGGTCCCAGGCGTTCTTGAGGTCCTGTTGGATGTACTGCTGCGAGACGATCGTGGACACCGCAAAGCAGATTTTCTGAGCCACCAGATCGTTCTGCCAGTCGAACTGCTTGGTGAGGTACATGATCTTCTTGTCGTACAGGTCCTGCAGGAACGTCAGCGCCCGGACGCCTGCGTCCGAGTGAAAGAGGGCCTGCGTGTAGTCCAGGCTCAAGAGCCGCCCGCCGTTTTGGTACAGGAGGGCGGCGAACCAGTCGGTCGCCGGCGTCCACCCCATGCCTGCCACGACTTTGCCGGCTTTGGTGGCCTTCCCGGACGCCGCGACGACGTCGTCCCAGGTCTTGGGCACGTCGAGCCCCAGCGACTTGAGCATCGTGCCGTTGTAATAGAAGACCATGACGGACTTGTTGAACGGCCAGGAGACGAGCGTTGCTTTGTGCTCGACCCGATAGGTGTTGTCTTCGAGGAATCCCGGAAAAATGTCGGCCAGACTTGACCTGGACAGGCCATCGGTGCCGTCGATGTACCTCTGAACGGGGACGATGATGCCCGCCTTCAGGTACTCGGCCACCGCTCCGTACGCCCCGACCTGCGCCGCGTCCGGCTGCGCGCCCGCCGCGACAGAACTCATGACCTTCTGATTGAGGGCCGAGTAGTTCCCGACGAATTCCGGCTGGATCTGGTACTTCGGATGCGAAGCATTGAACTGCCTGGCCAGATTGGAAAGGATGGTCCCGAGCGGGCCCGAGTTCGCATGCCAGAACGTCACCGGCACCGCACCCTCAGCCGCCACCGCGGCCCCTCGGCTTCCCCGTGGCGCGAGCCACCCGCCGAGCGCCATCCCTCCGGCGGCCCCGAGGCCTTGGCGCAGGAACTGCCGGCGTCCCATCCGCGCGCGCTTGCGAACGTTCATCGCGTCCCCCTGTCACGGCGAAGTGGAGGGCCCGTGGACCCCCTCTGTCGCGAGCAGATTTTATTGTGTGGTCGAGATATCCTGCCAGGTCAGCTGAGCGATTCCGCGATGACTTCGTTGCGCAGTACTCCGACGCGGGGCACCTCGACCTCGACTACGTCTCCGGGGCGGAGGTATCTGGGCGGGTCGAACCGCGCGCCGGCGCCCGTCGGCGTGCCCGTGGCGATGACATCGCCCGCGTGCAGCTCGCAAAAAGTCGAAATATAATTGATGAGCCTGGGGAACGAAAACATCAGACGATCCGTCGTGTCGTGCTGGCGACGCTCCCCGTTCACCCGCGTGGTGACGCTGAGGACAGACTCGCCGACCTCGTCGGAGGTGACCAACCACGGGCCGAATGCCCCCGACCGTTCGAAGTTCTTCCCCGGCGTGACGTTGAACTTGCCGTGACGCAGCCAGTCGCGAATCGTTCCTTCGTTTACGCACGAGTAGCCGGCGACGAACTCCATCGCCCGCGCTTCGGGAATCCGCCGGCCGGCACGGCCGATGATCAGGGCGATCTCGCCCTCGTAGTCGAGCTGCTCGGATTCGGGAGGGCGCACGAGCGGCTCGCCGTGCGCGACCAGCGAGCCGGGGGTGCGGAAAAACAGGCTCGGGTACCGAGGGAGGTCTGATCCGTCTTTGTACTCTTCGTTGCGGTCGCGATAGTTGACCCCGACGCAGATGAAGGTGCCGGGGGTGGGGATCGGTTTGAGGAGGCGGAGCTGGTCGGCGCCGTAGTCGGCCGAGGCGCGGGATGCGATCTCCACGGCACGGTCCAGCGCCTCCGCGGCGAGCAGCGCGCGCAGATCAGGCAGTGAGGATCCGAGCCGGCGGCCGAGATCGATCACGCCGTTCCCCGCGAGGAGCCCATAGGACTCCCGGTTGTCGACGCGGAAACTGAGGAGCTTCATCGGAAAGGCATCACCAGCGGCGAGATCGAACCCTCTCTTGACGCCTATGTTGACGAGTCTCCGTGCGCCAGTCAACTCCACCCCGGAGCGGGCTGGTGACGGCATCAGGAGGGAGCCGTGCCGCACCTGATCGTCGAATGCTCTGAGAACGTCGCTCGGGCGGTCGCGCTCGATGACCTCGTTCGCGCGCTGCACGAGACCGCGATCGCCACCGGTGTCTTCCCGCTCGGCGGCATCCGGACCCGCGTTCACGTCTCCCGTCATTACCGGATCGCCGACGGCGACCCCCGGCACGCCTTCGTCCACGTTCAGATGCGGATCGCGCGCGGCCGCGATTTGGCGACGCGCAAACGTGCCGGCGAGCAGGTCTTTGCGGCCCTGCGCGATGGGCTCGCGGCGCTCCAGGAGACCCACACCATCGCGCTCTCGCTGGAAATCGAGGAGATCAATCCCGACACATCCCTGCGGTTCAACACCATCCACGAACATCTGCAGCGGCAGACGACGCGAGGAGAGTGACGGCGGGCGCCGCGCCCGATCTTGACCCAGCCCGTCCCGTAGCGTATCGTTGAGGATGTTCTATCCAGAGAACTAGAGTTCGGTTGGGAGAACAGTCAAAAAATGCCCGTGCCCCCCACGCTCCACCGAGGCGCCGCTGCGGTCCCCGCCGTCGAACGGGCGGCGAGAATGCTCCTGGCGTTGGGCGACGGCCAAGCCGAGGCCACGCTGACCGAGCTGGCCCGACACCTCCGGATCCACAAGAGCACCGCGCACAACATCTTGGCGACGCTCGCCCGGCACCGCTTCGTCAGCCGCGATCCCCGCACCAAGCGGTACCGGCTCGGCCCTGGGCTCGTTGCCATCGCGGGGTCGGCGGCGGACCGGCCGGATCTCGCCGCGCTCGCGCGCCCCTACCTGGACCGGCTGCGACGCCTCTCCGGTGAGACCGTGACGCTGCACGTGCGCGACGGGGCCGGAAGTGTCATCCTCGCCAGCGGGGAGTCGTCACATCAACTCAAGGTCACGGCGCCGCCGGGCTACCGCCTGCCCCTCTTCGCCGGAGCCGTCGCCAAGGTGCTGCTGGCGTTTGCGGTCGAAGACCCGCGTCTACCCGCCCGGTTGCCCGTGTACACGCCGCGCACGATCGGCGTCCCGGCCCAGTATCTCGAGGAGCTGGCACGCGTCCGGCGCGCCGGGTTGGCGTACGATGAGATGGAATATTTGCCCGGCGTCCGCGCCGTGTCCGCGCCGGTGTTCTGTGGCAGGGAGGCCACGGGAGCAGCGGCGGCCGCGCTCTCGATCGTCGGCGTCGCGGTGCGCGTCTCTCCGGCGGACCTGCGCCGGCTGGCGGGCCCGCTCCAGAGTGCCGCCCGCGCGCTCTCCGCGATGCTGCGGCCACCGCTCGATTTCAGGCCGGGGTCCCGGGGCCGGGATACCGGCCGCAGCAACCATCTCGTCTCAGTGATGAGAAGGAGGCGGCCCGCATGAAGGCGACCCTGGCCCTTCGCGTCAACGGTGAGGACCGCGATGTGGTCGTGCCGGTCCACAAGACGCTGCTCGAGGTGCTCCGCGAGGACCTCGGGCTCACGGGGACCAAGCACGGGTGCGAGTTGGGCGAGTGCGGGACCTGCACGGTGCTGGTGGACGGGACGCCGGTGCTCAGCTGTCTCACCCTCCCCGTGGAACTCCAGGGACGGGCGATCACGACCGTGGAGGGGCTCGCGCAGTGCGGGCGGCTCCACCCGCTGCAGGAGGCATTCACCGAGTTGGGGGCGGCCCAGTGCGGTTACTGCACCCCCGGGATTCTGGTCGCGGCCAAAGCGCTGCTCGACAGAGATCCCGCGCCGACGCGAACGGACGTGGCCGAGTGGCTCGCCGGGAACCTCTGCCGGTGCACCGGCTACCTCAAGATCCTCGAGGCCGTGGACCTCGCGGCTGCGCGAATGCGTGGAGACGCGGCAGCGGCGGGCGCGCGCGCCGCCGGCCGGGCCGGCGGGCCGGCAGAGGCGCGTCGATGAGTAGTGCCGGGGACCTCAGGATCATCGGCCGGCCCTGGTCCAAGGTCGACGGCCCGGCCAAGACGACCGGTGAGACGCGGTACGCGGATGACCTGTTTCTCCCGAGGATGCTCCACGGGAAGCTGCTTCGCGGTCACCTCCCACACGCGCGGATCACGCGCGTGGATGCTTCACACGCCCGCACGCTCCCCGGCGTGCACGCCGTCATCACGGGGGGAGACCTCCCGGTGAAGTTTGGGATCATGCCGAGCAGCCAAGACGAGGAAGCCCTGTGCGTCGATAAGGTGCGGTACGTGGGGGACCCGATCGCCGCCGTTGCGGCGGTCGACGAGGAGACCGCCGAGCGCGCCTGCGAGGCGATCGAGGTCGAGTACGAGCCTCTCCGCGCGGTCATGTCCATCGAGGATGCGCTCACCGAGGCCGACGTGCGGGTCCAGGACTACGGCGACGGCCCGGTCCCGAACGTGCACAAGAACATCTCGCTGGAGTTTGGGGACCTGACCCGCGGCTTCGCGGAAGCGGACCACATCCGCGAGGACACGTTCTTCTTCCAGGGCAACACCCATCTGCCGATGGAACAGCACAGCGCGGTGGCCCAGTACGAGGCCAACGGGCGGCTCACGCTCTGGACCTCGTCGCAGACTCCCCACTACGTGCATCGGGCGCTGGCCAAGGTCCTCGGGTTGCCGATGAGCCGGATCCGAGTGATCGCGACCCCGGTGGGGGGAGGCTTTGGCGGGAAGAGCGATCCGTTCAGCCACGAGATCTGCGCGGCCAAACTCGCGATGGTCGCCGGCCGGCCCGTCAAAATCACGCTCACCCGCGAGGAGGTGTTCTACGCCCACCGCGGGCGCCATCCCGTGCTGATGTGGATCCGCACCGGGGTCAAGCGGGATGGGCGGATCACCGCGTGCCACTTCAAGACATTCCTCGATGGCGGGGGGTACGGCTCCTACGGCATCGCGAGCACGTATTACACCGGGGCCCTCCAGACCGTGACGTACGCGATCCCGGCGTACAAGTTCGAGGGGACGCGGGTGTGGACCAACAAGCCGCCCTGCGGCCCGAAGCGCGGACATGGGACTCCCCAACCCCGGTTCGGGATCGAGATTCAGATGGACAAGCTTGCGGAGGACCTCGGGCTTGACCCGGTGACGATCCGGCTCGTCAACGCCACCCAGCCGTACACGAAAACCGTGAACCACCTCCGGATCACGAGCAACGGTCTTCGGGAGTGCATCGAGCGCGTCGTGGCCGCGAGCGGCTTCCACGAGAAGCACCGGCGCCTGCCGCCCGGCCGCGGCGTCGGGCTCGCGGTCAGCACGTACCTAAGCGGCGCGGGGCTCCCGATCTACTGGAACGACATGCCCCACAGCGAAGTGCAGATCCGGGTCGACCGCGGGGGCGGCGTGATGGTGTACAGCGGCGCGATCGACATCGGCCAGGGGAGCGACTCGGTGTTAACCGGCGTGGTCGCCGAGGTCTTGGGACTCGATCCACACGAGATCAGCCTGGTCACCGCGGATACGGATCTCACCCCGATCGATCTCGGCTCGTACAGCAGCCGGGTGACGTTCATGGCGGGGAATGCCGCCCTGCAGGCGTCCCAGAAGATGCGCGATCTCCTCGTCGCGGCGGTCTCTGAGCACCTCGAGGTCGAGCCCGACGACCTCCGGGTCGGCGATCACCGCATCCAGGACGGGGGCGATCCCGCGCGGGGCGTGGCGTTCCCTGAGGCGGCGGCGCTGGCCGAGGCGATGTTCGGCACCTTGACCACCGTCGGGTCCTACCGGCCGCCGAAGCTTGGCGGGCCGTTCAAGGGATCCGGTGTCGGTCCGTCGCCGGCGTACTCGTTCTCCGCCGCGGCGGTCGAGGTGCGGGTGGACGAGGGAACCGGGGACGTCGCGGTCGAGCGGGTGTGGATCGCCCACGACATCGGGCGGGCGATCAACGAGACGCTGGTCGTCGGCCAGATCGAGGGGAGCGTCTACATGGCCCTCGGCGAGGCGCTCATGGAGGAGCAGATCTTCCGAAAGGGACTGCATAAGATCCCCTCGATGCTCGAATACAAGAATCCGACATTCCTCGAGATGCCGCCCGTGGAGACGATCCTCATCAACACGGACGATCCCGAGGGGCCGTTCGGCGCGAAGGAGGCGGGACAGGGTCCGCTCCTACCCGTGATCCCGGCAGTGGCCAACGCGGTCTACGATGCGGTCGGCGTGCGGATCGACGAGATCCCCATCTCTCCCGACAAGGTGCTGGCGGCTCTCGAGCGAAGGCGGAAGGGGGGGGAGGGTCGCGTTGGCCCGAAAGGCGTTCCGCCGTTCCGCTTCCGTGACCCGATCAAGGTGGAGCCACCTTCGGGATGGGAGGCGCCGTGGCGCCCGCCTGTCCCAATCGCGGGTGGGGCGGGACGGTTCGCCGGGCCCCTCCGCACCGGCACCGACATCACGGACGCGCGGCTCCCTGTGGATCGCGAGCGGCCGCCTGAGGAGCCCTGATGCTCCGGCTGCCGTCGTTTACCTACCTCGCCCCGGAGACGGTGGCGGATGCCGTCCGGCGGATCGGGGATGCGGGTGCCGGCGGGATGCTCGTCGCCGGGGGAACGGACCTCTACCCCAACATGAAGCGGCGCCAATTCGAACCGAAGGTGCTGGTCGGGCTCCGGGGAATTCCCGACCTGCGAGTGATTGCCGGCGACCGGCAAAGAGGCATGACCATTGGCGCGGGGGTGACGCTCTCCGAACTCGCCGCACACCCAGAGATCAGAGGAGGGTACCGGGCCCTCGCCCTCGCGGCCGGAGCGGTCAGCACACCGCCGCTCCGGAACATGGGCACCCTCGGCGGCAACCTCTGCGTCGACACGCGGTGCAACTACTACAATCAGACCTTTCACTGGCGGAAGTCCATTGGATTTTGTATGAAGAAGGACGGCGATATCTGCCTGGTGGCGCCGGGCAGCCATCGGTGTTGGGCGATCTCCTCAACGGATACCGCTCCTGTGGCGATCGCGCTCGGCGCTCAGGTTCGCCTGGTCGGCCCCGGCGGGGAGCGCCTCGTCCCGGCGATCGCATTGTACCGGGACGACGGGATGGAGTACCTGACGAAGGCTCCAGAGGAGATCCTGACGGAGATGATCCTCCCCCCGGCCGACGGGTGGCGGACGACGTACTGGAAGCTGCGGCGGCGGGGCTCGTTTGACTTTCCGATCCTCGGCGTGGCCGCGGCGCTGCGGTCCGCCCCGGATGGAACGGTGGAAGACGCGCGGATCGTGCTCGGGGCCGTCGCGTCCCATCCCGTCGTCGCCGGCGAGGCCGCCGCGCTGCTCAGAGGGCAGCGGCTCACGCCGGACCTGATCGCCCGCGTCGCCCAGGTGGCGTTCCAGCCGGCGAAGCCCCTCGACAATGCGGACCTCACCATCGGCTACCGGAAGAAGATGGCCCGCGTGTATGTGGAGCGCGCATTGCGAGAACTCGCGGGGCTGCCGTTCGACGGCGCGCCGGCCGGCGGCTAGGATCTACCGCGGCCGCGCCCGGGCGGAGACGATCGCGAAGATAAGGAGACCCCCCGTTTCATTCGGGCGATAGTACATCACCCAGCGCTTGTTGAGAACAAAGTAGCGCAGGTTTGCGAACCGGCCTCGCTGGCGGGCCGGGTACATTGCCGGGACCTCGGTGAGTACCTCGATGCGATCCAGCAACCCCTGCCGGTCTCGGCGGTTCAGCGACGTCAGCGCCGGGATCGCCTGGTTGGTCCACGTCGCATCCTTCAACGGCGCTTGCTCTTTCGAAGTCGCCCGAGTGCCTGGCCGTGCTCGATGATTCGGCCTCCGCGCTCGTCGGCGAGCGCCCGCTCGAGGGCCACGCGCACGGGAGGTTGTTGTTCGAGTTCACACGAAGATCGTCCCGTCTATAGATCTCTGGAGGAGATAGAGCGTGGGCGCGACCCGAACCACACCGGCCGCGGGCGAGATCCTGAGCCCGCACGACCTGTTGCAGATGCTCTACTACATGCGGCTCCAACGGGCGGTGGAGGATCGCGCCGTCAAGCTCTACTATCAGGGACGGATCCCGGGAGCCTACTTTACCGGTTGGGGGCACGAAGCCATCGCCGTCGGCGCGACCTACGCGCTCGGCCCGCAGGATCTCGTCGCGCCGATGCATCGGGACCTCGCCGCGTACATCATGCGCGGCATCTCCGTGCGGCGCGTGTTCGCCCAGTTTCTCGATCGGGAAGGCGGCCTCACGCGCGGCCGGGATGGGAACATCCACATGGGCGACCCCCGGCTCGGGATCTTTCCATTTATTAGCCATATGGCCGCATCGGTGCCCGTCGCGGCAGGGATGGCGCTGGCGTGCCGGCAGCGGGGGGAAGCCAGGGTCGTGCTCACGTTTTTCGGCGACGGCGCGACCAGCACGGGGGCGTGGCACGAGGGCGTCAACTTCGCCGCCGTGTTTCGCCTGCCCGTCGTCCTCGTGCTCGAGAATAATCAGTACGCCTACTCGACGCCGCTGGACCATCAGACCGCCTGCCGGGCGTTCGTGGACAAGGCGGTCGGATACGGGATCGCGGGGGTGGCCGTGGACGGGAACGACGTCCTCGCGGTCTACGAGGCTGCGCGCGGCGCGGTCGCGCACGCCCGGGAGGGCCACGGACCGACCCTCATCGAGTGCCGGACGATGCGCGTGCGGGGACACAGCGAGGCCGACAAGTTCTCGTATGTGCCCAAGGCCCTGCTCGACGAGTGGGCGGCGCGCGATCCGATCGCGCTGTTCGAGCGCCGGCTGCAATCGGAGGGGCACCTCACGCCCGACGCCGATCGCGCGATGCAGGAGGGGATCGCCGCCGAGATCGAGGAAGGGCTGGCCTGGGCGGAGGCCAGTCCCGAGCCGGCTCCGGAGTCGGTGACCGAGGGCGTCTTCGCCGAGGACGAGGGGACATGAGCTGGGGGGCTCCATGCCGGAGCTGACCTATCTGGAGGCGATCCGGGACGGGCTGCTCGAGGCGATGCACCGCGACCCCCGCGTGTTCGTGATTGGCGAGGACATCGCCACCTACGGCGGCGCATTTGGGATTACGAGAGGCTTCCTCGAGGAGTTCGGGCCCGAGCGCGTGATCGATGCGCCGCTCGCTGAGGCGGCAAACGTGGGAGCCGGGATCGGCGCTGCGGTGATGGGCATGCGGCCGGTGGTGGAGCTCCAGTTCGCCGACTTCATCTCGGATGCGTTCACCCAAGTCGTCAATATGGCGGCGAAGTTTCACTGGCGGACGGGCTGTGCCTTGCCCCTCGTGCTCCGCATGCCCTACGGCGGCGACGTGAAGGGCGGGCCGTTCCATTCGGGGTGCATGGAGGCCTGGTTCGCTCATACCCCGGGGCTCAAAGTGGTCGCGCCCGCCTTCCCCGAGGACGCGAAAGGGCTCCTGCTCGCCGCCATCCGAGACCCGAACCCGGTGTTGTTCTTCGAGCACAAACACCTCTACCGGTATCAGCGGGCAGAGGTGCCCGCCGGCGAATACCTCACGCCGATCGGCCGCGCGCGGATTGTCCGCGAGGGCGGCACGCTCTCGCTGTTCTCCTATGGATGGATGCTCCACAAATGCCTCGCGGCTGTGGAGACGGCGGCGGGCGAGGGGATCAGCGCCGAACTGATCGACCTGCGGAGCCTCGCGCCTCTCGACCGCGCCGCGATCCTGACCTCGGCGCGGAAGACGGGGAAAGCGCTCGTCGTGCACGAGGCGAACCGCACGGGCGGCGTGGGTGCGGAGATCGCGGCGTTGATCGCCGAGGAGGCCTTCGACTCGCTCGACGGACCGGTGATGCGGCTCGCGAGTGAGGACACGCCGGTGCCGCACAGCCCGGTCCTCGAGGCGGCGTTCCAGCCCACGATAGCCGAGATCGTCGAAGCGATCCGCAGTCTCGCGGCCTACTGAGCCAAGGAGGGCAGTTGCGGTGGAGACCGGCGAAGATGCGGTACGCAGAGCGGTGAATGGCTTTGCGGAAGCGTGGAACCGGCACGACATGGACGGACTCGGGGCTTTGTTTACGCCCGACGCGGATTTCGTGAACGTCACCGGCCGTTGGTGGAAAGGGCGGCAGGGAATCCAGACAAGTCATGCATTTACGCACGCCACAATTTCGCAGAGCAGCCCCGGCGTGGACGTTCCTGCGCACGCCTATGGCATCTTCAAAGTGAGCAACTTTCACTTCGACCGCATCGACGTGCGGTTGATTCGCCCGGATGTCGCGATTGCTCACGGTGCCTGGACAATGGTCGGTGACTCGCGCACCACCGAATCACGGTCTGGCACGATGACGTTCGTCGTCACGAGAGATCGCGACCGTTGGCTCATCAGAGCTGCCCAGAACACCGAAATCAATCGAACGGTCAAGACGTGATCATCAATTTCTAGAAGGTGCTCCCCGAGGTGACGCTGCCGTCGTCCCCCAGCGTGAGGGAGATCTGGTCGCTCGAGCCCAGGGGGGATACGGCCCCGGCGATCGTCAACACCACGCTGATCGCGGCTCCGGTGTTACCGTTGCCGTTACAGTTGCCGTTGCCCTGGCCGTTGCCGTTGCCATTGCCCTGGCCGTTGCCGTTACCATTGCCGTTGCCATTGCCCTGGCCGTTGCCGTTGTTGCAGCTGCCGTTGCCATTGCCGTTGCCCTGGCCGTTGCCATTATTTCCGGATCCTGAAGGCACTTGGAGGGTCGGCGCGGCCCAGTGTGATCCTCCCGGCATCGTGAAGCCGGTGTTCCCCAGGACGCCCGTGAACACCGTGTGTTCTTGATAGTAGGACCACTCAAGCGTCTTGAGCTCCTGCAGGATCTGATAGCCCTCGTCTTTGTAGGCGGCGCGGCGGTTGCCCAGATACCGGGGGAACGCCAGCGCGATGAGAATACTGAGGATGGCAAGGGCCGCCGCCAGCTCAACAAGAGTGAATCCACGCTCTCGGCGGTCTCCCGGACGGCCGATCCGCACGACGGTCTTCACTCTGTCCTGTTGCCGGCTTTCTGTGGACCGCGTGGAGGGTTGAGCAGTTGTACGATCGAGCATCACCATAAGCAATGCCCATTAAGTGAGGAGGACAGGCTTTGCTTGGCGCTCCGACTCCGCTGTCCGATACGAAAACTCATTCATTCGACGAGGGAGCGGCATATCGCCGGAGGTCGAGTGGAGGAATGCTGGAATGCTGGTGGCGCTCCCGCCCTCCCCGCTCCGAAATTTATGGTGAGGGTAGCCCCTGAGGCCCGGCGTCCCAGGAACTCTGTGCCCCCACCCTTCGCTTTCTCCTCCAGAGAACGGTGTGCTCCGGCCGGTCCGGATCCGCGGTCCGCGCCGTCCTCGATTCGCGCGTCGTTGCTTGGAGGCGGCTATGTTTCTCAACATCCTGCAGTTCGCCTGGGCGCTGCGCCACTATCGGCCCCGGCTCGTTCGGTGGTCCCGCCGGACCATGCTTGCTGCCGCCGGGATCTTCCTGATCGCGCTCACCCCATGGGAATTGCCCGGTGGTGGGCCCCAGGCGACCCGCGCAGCAGATCTGAGCGGCATCCATAGGATCCAGCACGTCGTGGTCATCATGCAGGAGAACCGCTCGTTCGACCACTACTTTGGGACCTACCCCGGCGCGGACGGGATTCCGATGCAAAACGGCATGCCTGCGGTCTGCGTTCCAGACCCGCGAAATCGGCAGTGCGTCAAGCCATTTCATGACCCACACGACGTGAATCGGGGCGGCCCTCACGGCGCCAAGGACGCCACCGCCGACATCGACGGCGGGAGGATGGACGGCTTCATCGGGCAGACCGGCGGCCGGAAGGCCAAGTGTCAGGGGACGTTCGACCCCAGCTGCGGCGGTGGGTCGGGCGAACCCGACGTCATGGGCTACCACGATGCCCGCGAAATCCCCAACTACTGGACGTACGCGCGCGAGTTCGTGCTGCAAGATCACATGTTTGAGCCAAACGCGTCATGGAGCCTCCCCGAGCATCTGTTTATGGTCTCCGAGTGGTCGGCCCGCTGCACGAGCGCCGATCCGATGAGCTGTGTGAATGAACTTCAATCCCCTGACAGCCTCTTCGCGCGGCGCCGCGCAGGCAGCACCGCAAGACCCAACTACGCCTGGACGGACCTCACGTACCTGCTCCACAAAGCGAGGGTCACCTGGGCGTACTATGTCGCCGAGGGGACCCAGCCTGACTGCGACGACAATGCGGCGAGCTGTCCCGAGAAGCCCCAGCGCGCCGGGACCCCGCAGATCTGGAACCCGCTGCCCTGGTTCGAGACGGTGCGGGATGACGGTGAACTACACAACATCCAAACGATCTCGCATTTCTTCGAGGCGGCCCGGAACGGTGCGCTGCCGGCGGTCTCCTGGGTGGTCCCCAACGGCAGGGTCAGCGAGCATCCGCCCGCGCTCGTGAGCGCGGGACAGACGTACGTGACCAGCCTGATCAACGCGGTGATGCAGGGGCCGGACTGGAACAGTACCGCGATCTTCCTCTCGTGGGATGATTGGGGTGGATTCTACGACCACGTGGTCCCGCCCAAGGTGGACGAGAACGGGTACGGCCTGCGGGTCCCGGGACTCGTGATCAGCCCCTTCGCCCGGAAGGGGTACATCGACCACCAGATTCTGAGCTTCGACGCCTACGTCAAGTTCATCGAGGACGACTTCCTCGGCGGGCAGCGGATCGATCCGAAGACCGACGGCCGCCCCGACCGCCGGCCGAACGTGCGGGAGGTCCTGCCGCAGTTGGGCAACCTGGCGACGGACTTCGATTTCAATCAGGCCCCGCGATCCCCGTTGGTGCTTCCAATCAATCCTCCGGCCGGACCACCTTCCGTGGGCCGTTAGCGAGCGACTGCAGGCGGTCGATCACAGCCGCGTGATTCGGTAACCCCCAGCGCCCCGGAGGCGGCCACGCCTCCATGGTCGCGCCGCGTCACGCAGATACCCAGAATTATCATGCAGCATGCGCCGATGTTTTTCTCCACATCAGCCAATGAAGTTCATCCCTTCGGATGATTCTGCGTCACGAAATATCATCCGCGGGCACTACCCGACGACAAGGAGCACAGGTGAACCGAGAGGCCCTCGCCGGCCGCGAACGGACACGGCATCGCAGATCGTGCGCCGGAAGGGATCGCGCGGCCTACAAGGGAGGGGATGATGGACAGCACTCGAATGGCTGTCAAAGCACCCCGAACGACGGTTGCCCAACCGGCTGAATCGCCCGCCGAGCAGGACCCCGCGGTACTCGGAAAGTTTCGTCGATTTCGGCGCACCGCCGATCCCCAGCTCCGCCAAGAGCTCGTCTGCCACTACCTTCCGCTCGCCAAGAAGATCGCGCGGCGCTACGTGCGGGCCGGCGTCCCGCTTGACGACCTGACGCAGATCGGCACGATCGGCCTCATGAATGCGGTGAGTTCATACGATCCCGGGCGCGGTGTGAAGTTCGAGGCGTATGCGTACCATCACGTCGCCGGCGAGATCCGGCACTACTTGCGCGATGCGGTG
>DASSXJ010000276.1 GCA_035703895.1 bacterium
GCCGCCGCCCTCCTGGCGCCGCGGCTTCCACGCGTCAAGGAGTGGGCGTACGCCGGTGCGTTCTTCAATTACTCGTCCGCATTCGTATCGCACCTGTTTGCAGGAGATCGACCGGATCTCGCCGCTGCGCTCATGGCGGTCGTGACCGTCGCGTCCTGGGCGTTGCGGCCACCGGAGCGCCGTCTTCTGGAAGCGAAGTCGCCCGGCGAGAGCAGCGCGTGGTCCTGGACGGCGTCGGCAGCGATTCTCGTCCTGCTGTTGATCCTATCGTTCTTGTGGCTGCCGCCAATTCCCGGACACTGAAGTGTTCATGCTGAGCCATCTGCAAAATACTTGGGGTCCGGGCAAGTCGTTGGGAACGATCCGAGCGATTGCGTATTGGACGTTCACGTTTCTGGTGGCGTTTGAAATGGTCGCCGGAGGGATCTGGGATCTCCTGCGAATCGAGTACGTTCGAGTCATGCTCGCGCACCTCGGGTACCCGATGTACCTTCTCACCATCATCGGCGTCTGGAAAATCCCGTGCGCGATCGTGATGTTGCTCCCGGGATTTCTGCGGCTCAAGGAGTGGGCGTACGCCGGGGCCGTCTTCAATTACACCGGCGCCGCCGCCTCTCACTTCCTCGCCGGTTATTCCGGTCTCGGCAGCCCGCTGATTTTTACAGCGATTACGCTGGCATCGTGGGCGCTGCGCCCACCGACACGGCGCCTCGAAGCAGCGCCTCCCGCGGAACAACGCCTGGCGTCAAGGCTTGTTCCGACTCTTGTCCTCATTGCGCTCTTCATCCTGTCATGGATATTTCTCCCCGGGAGGTCAAGAATTGACGGCTGATGTCAAGGCGCCGCCGGCGGTGGCGTGGCGGGTCTTCACGGAAAAGAAGGGCACATGGTGGCCCCTCACCCACTACAAGATCGGCAAAGCGAACGCGATAGACGCGGTGATCGAGCCGCGCGCCGAGGGCCGCTGGTACGAGCGCGGCGACGACGGGAGCACGTGCGACTGGGGCACCGTCCTCGCATCGGAGCCACACTCCCGCCTGGTGCTCTCCTGGAATATCAGCGCCGACTGGCAGCCTGACCCGACGCTCGGAACAGAAATCGAGGTGCGCTTCATTCCGCAAGGCAAGAATGGCACGCGCGTGGAGTTG
Organism: bacterium; assembly: GCA_035703895.1. NCBI lineage: Bacteria > bacterium. The sequence goes on from DASSXJ010000276.1 coordinate 1,149, forward strand.
GAGCATCGTCATATTGACCGATACGGGGCACGTCGCGATGAGATGCGCAACATCTTCGAGACCGAAGGCGACTGGGGTCGTCTCCCCGAGATGTTCGCCCGCACGGCGGCGGCGGAGGCGGCAAAGTAGCGTGTCGGATATCACGCGGGCGCGTACCGCGCTGATCACGCGGATCCTCGAGGGAGAGGGCGAAGCGACGCGCGCCCAGCGCCGTGCCGCGTTCGACAACGCCTGGCTTGCCTCTCCGCTGAACATGCTGATCGATAAGGTTGCCCAACATGCCTACCGGGTCACCGATGAGGACATCGACGCAGCGAAAGCGTCGGGTCTCAGCGAGGATCAGATCTTCGAGATCGTTGTGTGCGCCGCGATCGGCCAGGCCACGCGGCAATACGATGCCGCGCGCGGCGCTCGCGGCGGTGGCGGAGCGAAGTGCGCATGCGCCTCGCGATCCTCGATAACGGCCACGGTCTCGGCACCAAGGCTCTGTTCGCGCTCATTCGCGCGGTCTCGCGCCAGCCGGTACTCGATGTCATCAAGTTGTTTCGATACCGCCCGGATTTCTACGGCGGTCCGATGCAACGAGTCACCCAGGAAGCGATGCGCGGGCCCTCCGTATGGTCGGTGGGTGACCGGGAGCTGATGGCCGCGCTCGTCGCAAAGACGAACGAGTCCACATGGTGCACGAAAACGCACGGCGCGGTCGCGGAACAGGCCTATCGTGATAGTGTGAACGTCCTCGCCGTGCTCTCCGATCTCGAGACCGCGGGCATCACGGAGCCGCTCCGGGCCGCGCTGCGCTTGTTGCGCAAACTGACGCGCGAGTACGCGGTGGATGCCGACGACATGCGGGCAGCGCTGGCGGCCGGTTGCTCGCGCGAGCAGATCGAGGACGCGCTCGCCGTGGGCTTTTCGTTCAACACGATCGGGCGGTTGGCCGACGCCTTCGGGTTCTTCGTGCCGGGTTCCAGGGCCTTCAAGGCAGGCGCGAAGTATCTGCTTGCGCGGGGTTACCGTTGACGATGCCCCGTCCTAACTGGCGGCCGCGCAAGGAGAAATCGCCTTAAGCGAGTTCCTTGTCGAGACTGACGAACCAAGCTAGCCGCTCTCTTGAGCCTAAGTACGAATCTCCCTAAGGTTCAGTACCGCGGCAGTCCGCCTGGCTGAGCCATAAGGGTCAGACCAGACGTCGGGAAGGCAGGAGGGCGTTTCCCCGAGGGAAGCGCCCTCCGTGCCGGTGAATGCCCCGCGATTACCAGTACTTCTCGGCCGGTCGTATTTCCACCGCGCCGCCCAGCCGGGCCGCTGGGACTCTTGCAGCCAGCGCGACCGCAGTCTCCATGCTCTCGGCCTCGTACACGGAGAATCCACCCACGCCTTCGGCCAGGTACGTCCCGTTCTTGACGTGGACCTTTCCGTCCCGCACCTGCACCGTCCTCGCTGCGTCCGGTAGCCCCAGTGGAAGCCCCGGTGTGACACCCTCGGCCCTGTTGAGCTCCTGGTAATCCGCGTAGATCGCCTTCCGTTCCGCCTCCGTCAGCGCTTTCCAGCGATCCGAACCGGGCAGGGGTGTGGACCCTTGATAGACTAGCAACACGAATTTCATGTCGTTCTTCCTCCTTTACTCGCCTTTACTCATATGACGGATCGCACAGCCTGAATGTGACGTTCGGCCGGCTGCCGATCGCGCCGTTTGCCCTGACGACAAGGACTCGCGTCATACACCTCCTTGTTGGTCTACCGAGTTGGTGATGTCATCGATGCCGAGGGTACCTGTCGTGAACGGCTCCGCGCATCCGGCAAAATGGCCAACTACGAACGAATCCTACAGTAGTAGTTGTAGGATGCGGTTCTAGTTGGCCATTTTCGACTGTATTTGTCCATACTTGGCCATTTGTCCGGGGATAGTTGGCCACTCGTGAAGAATCTGTTTTTCGGCCCCGCCGAGTACC
>DASSXJ010000277.1 GCA_035703895.1 bacterium
GTCGCGCAGGCCGTGAAGCCCGCGTTCATGATGAAGTTCTGGCCGAAGACGTGAAACAGCGGGAGGAACAAGGCCAAGCGATCCCGCCGCGTGAAACCCGCGTGGTGGACCGTCGCATACATGTTGGACACGACGTTCCCGTGCGTCAAGACGGTGCCCTTGGGAAACCCCGTCGTGCCCGAGGTATACAGCAGGACGGCAGGGGCATCCGGGTGCATCTCCAGAGCCCCGACCTCAGCGGTCCCTTGGGCCATCCAGCCATCCAAGAGGACGTTGCCCCCAGGGTCGCCTGCGCACACGATCACGGCCTCCAGCGCGGGGCATTCCCCGCGAGGAATGTTGGGAAGGAGATCGCCAACGGTGAACAGCATCTTCGAGCCCGAGTCGTTGAGAATGTACTTGACTTCATCCGACTTGAAGAGGGCATTGATCGACACGACCACGGCCCCCGATTTCAATGCCGCGACGTAGCACAGCGCGAATGCCGGGGTGTTCGGGAGGTACAACGCCACGCGGTCGCCCGCCTCCACGCCGTGCGCCCTGAGCGCGCTCGCAAGCCGGTTGGCTCCGGTGTTCAGATCGGCATAGCCGATGGACGTCCCTTCGAACAGGATCGCGGGATGGTCGGGGAAGAATCTCGCCGCGCGCTCGACATGCTGGGCGATATTCACGAACCTTCTCCTTCACGCGCAAGTTCCCAACAATCGGGCGCGGGGACGTGTCTGCCGCTCACATCCCTTCCTTGGGCGCATCGAGAGAATCCTGCCGGCTATCGGTGGCGAGCAAACGGTGGCTCGATGGGGCGTGGTGCGCTGAGGCGGTGGGGCGGGGACCGGTGATTACTTCTCTTTACCTTCGGCCATCTGTGCGATGCTCGCTCCGCGCCGTTCCGGAGGAGTCTCCAGCATCCATCTGACGCCGCCTTCGTCCCATCCGCCTTCCCGGAGGATCAATTCCGCGATGGCGAGGAGACCGTCCCTCGCGGCCTCTTGCAGGGACACCCCTTTGCTCTCTGCGAGCGCCGCGTAAAATCCCGCGGCCCATGGTGGGAGGGTAATGTGCACATCCATATGCCTTCGTCTACCTGTATTGCCCCGCTTCGCAGGAAATCAGACGGGCAGCCGTCATCGTCTACTGCCGGTCTCGATGAGAGGAACCACGACGGCCGGCCCCGTACCCCTGGAACATGAGCGCTGAGCCCCCGCTGCCGAATCAGTCTGATCGGATCCTTGCGGCCCTCGCGTATCCGATATGGATCATCGCCCTCGTCATCGTCTTGACGGACATCAAAAAGGATCCGTTCATGCGGCATCACGGGTGGCTTGCGCTCTTTTGGGCGATTGCCTGGGTCATCCTTTTGTTCGGATGGGGGATCGTGGCCAGCCTGCCACTCCTCCACTGGCTGTTCTTCTTCGCCCCCCTCCTCTGGCCCGCGTTTATCATTTCGTCCATCTACTATGCGATCCAAACGTACAATGCCAAGCCGTTTACGATTCCCATTGTGAGCGATTGGGCGCAGCGGTATTCCATGTAAGACCCCCGCCGCGTCGAAGCGCTCCCTTCGGCTCTGAAGTCCCTCCCTGCTGCGCCTCTGTGACGTCCTATATACAGAGGCAAAAGGGCACCCATCTAGACAGGCGAGGCGGACTCGTGGTGACCTCGACTCCATCACGCGGCGAGAAGACATGCAGTTGCTGCTAGGACACTGTCCCAGATGCAACCATCGCGTTGGAAGGGTCCGCGGGCAGTTCTACTGCTTGCGCTGCCATGCATTTCCGCTCGATCCCGGCAAAACGGCTCCCGGAAGCTATCGGGACGAAGAGTTCCCGGATTCCATCTTCTGGTCGGCCGGACGGATCTACGCCTTTTTATATCTGCGTAATCGGCTCGACGACGAAGAACGAGACGGTCCCCGATGACGCTCGCGGGATAGACGCGCCGTCACGGCAATGTGAACATCTCGTTGACGGTCGATGGGCGGCTCCCCCCGTTGACCAGTCCTCCCGCGGGGATGCAGATGGCGTTGCCCACGGTTGCCGCGCCCGTCCCGTGACGAGGCGTCAGCATCGGCTGCATCGTCGTCCACCGGTCCGTGGTCGGGTCGTACGCCTCGTTCTCCGAAAATACGCCGCCGGCCCGCTCGCCGCCGAACACGAAGATCCATCCATTGAGGACGGCCGCGGCCACGCCGCTGCGCGAGGTGGGCAGCGGAGCCCGCGGCAGCCAGGAATCGCCGGACGAATCATACATGTCGTGCAGGCTCGTGTTGTATTCAAAGGTGTTGAACCGGCCGCCGATCGCGTGAATCCTCCCCCCCACCACGACCAGCCCCAGGTGATCGCGGCCCTCCGGCAGCGGCGCGCGCTGGGCCCACGCGTTCGTCGTGGGATCATAGACTTGGTGGACCCCGACGCTGACCACGTCCCGGCCGCCGATGATGTGGAGCTTCCCCCCAAGCTCCACCGCGGCGGCGGCGCCGAGCTTCTGCGGAAGAGGTGCGAGCGCCCGCCACCGGTCCTGCGCGACGTCATACTCATTGGCATCGGCCACGGCGTTTCGGTTCTGCTCGATGAAGCCTCCGAAGGCGTACACCCTGCCGTTGAACCCCACCGTGACGACATGATTCAATCCGCGGGGCATGGGGGCACGATCCCGCCATGTGTTTGAGGCCGCATCGTACTCTTGATTGAAGGGCTGGTCCACACGGCCGCCGGCATAGCCGCCGAGCACATAGACCTTCCCGCCGGCTGTGGCCACTCCGACCTCGGCGCGGGCCAGTGAGAGCGGTGCCTTGGTAAGCCACCGGCCTCGCCCAGACGGCGTGGCAGCGTTCGCGGCCGGCGTGCCGGCCAGTGCGGCGCCCGACCATCCCCAGGCCACTCCCCCGGCGAGGAAGGCCCGGCGCGTCATTGGTGCGATCCTCGGGCTACGCTTCGAGCACGTCAACGCGGACGCCCGAGGGATCAGTGACCGCGATGGCCTTCCCGGCATCTTCGAATGGCACACGGCGATCGCGCAGGTGCGCCCGAAGCGGCTCGAGCATGTCGGCCGGGATGGCCCACGCGTACCGCATCAGGCCGGTTGCCCCTTCTGGTGAGCGCCGGCCTTGCGCCCACGTGTTGAGGCCAACATGGTGATGGTAGCCTCCCACAGAGAGAAACAGCGCCCCGGGGTACGAGCGCTGCGTCACGTCCAAGCCCAGCCCGCCCGCATAGAAGCGTTCCCCCTCGGCTAGATCCCCGACGTGCAGGTGGATGTGACCAAATCGCGTTGCGGGGGAAAGCGGACCCGACGCTTCCGTTTCCCGGAGCAGGCCGGCCATGTCCAACGGCTTGGTCACCATCTCAACCCCGCTGGGACCGACGGACCATGCGTCCTTGGGGCGGTCCCGGTAGAGCTCGATCCCGTTCCCCTCAGGATCCCTGAGATACACCGCTTCGGATACCCCGTGGTCGCTGGCGCCGTCGATCCGCCTCTTCGCTTCGAGAAACCGGCGGATCACGGCGGCAAGGGAGGCGCGATCGGGCTGCAGGAGCGCGAAGTGGTAGAGCCCGATGGACGGGTGGATATGCTTGGGTGCTCCGGGGTCGTGGACGAGTTCGAGCGTGAGCGCCCTCCCGTTCGGCGCCAACTCGACGCGGCTGGCGTCCCGCTTGCGGACGGGCATCCCAAGGGATTCGGAGTAGAAGGGCAGGACTGCTTCAAGATCCCGGACCCGCAGCGCAAGCCCGCGCAGAACGGACGCGGCCGGCAGGCGGAATGCGGTACCGGCGTGCGAAGCGACTCGAGAGCTCATGTTGGTGTCGACAGACTCCTCGCTCACAGGCGAAGTGATGGATTCGGTCCGAGATTTGCGCGGTCCTCCCGTGACCCTGCACCATCGAGGACCAGAGGTGGAGTGAACTTCGCGTCCAAGTGATATAATGTGTGATGAAAGGAGTCACTCAGATGCTAAAGGGAAGAATGGGTGTGCTGACCGGCGTAGCTGTTGTTGCGACGTTCGCGGTCGGGCTCGTCCAAACCCCGGCAGCATTCGCGGATGTGCCATCCCCTGCGGGAACGGTGGGTGGAGGGATCATCATCTTCGCGCCGGCCCCCGTTGTGGCTCCCCTGGTGGCACCCTCCAGTCCGTCCCTCGTCGCGCCGCGGGGCGGGCTCACCGTGCCGGTCCCGACGACCCCCAACGCGCCCGGCCCAGCCCTCGCGAACATCATGCTCCTGACGCCGACGCCGGCCACCGGCTCATTGGTGGTGCCCCTGTCGGGACCGACATTCACACAACTTCAACTCGTGATCCCTGGGCCGAATCCGGCCCAGAATACGACCGTCGGCCTCCAACAACTCCTCAGCACGCTGCTCGCGTCTCCTGTGAAGGGGAGCTCGGGCACGTCCTCTTACGGAACCCCTGTCATTCCGATCACCGTCTACGCATTGCCGTCTAGGTGAAGAACGAGGTACACCGGTAGCGCCCACGCCCCTCTTACGGTAAGAGCTCCACGGCCGGGTGATTCTATCGAGCGTCCTGTAGGTTCGACGGAGTGCCGGCGGTGACGAGCCGGTGGGATCGCCTGACTCGGCGTCAATTCCTGCACTCGGCCGGGGTGATGGGATTGACATCCCCCGCTATCCATCCCGCTCCTCCAAAGGCGGAGGTCAACGGAATGGTGCGGACGGGACTCGAGGTGTTCATCAGGAATCCCCCTGCCGCGCTGCGCGGCAAGCGTGTGGGGCTCATTACGAACCCGAGCGGCGTTGATCCCAACTTCCGGAGTACCGTGGACCTCTTGGCGGCACGCCGCGACCCCCATCTCGTCGCGCTTTTTGGGCCGGAACACAGTATCCGCGGAAACGCCGGCGACACCATCCCAGATACCGTGGACGCCAGGACTGGGCTTCCGGTCTACAGTCTCTACGGCGACGCGAAGGGCCCGACTCCGGCTATGCTCGACGGCCTTGACGCACTCATCTTCGACATTCAAGACATTGGTGCCCGTTTCTACACGTACATCTCAACCATGGCGTTGGCCATGAAGGCAGCGGCGGGGAGCGGGATCCGTTTCGTCGTCCTCGATCGGCCCAACCCATTAGGAGGACAGATGGTGGGGGGCCCTGTTCTGGATCCACCCTGGAGCTCGTTCATCGGCATGTATCCCATTCCCATCATGCACGGGATGACGATCGGAGAGCTGGCCCAACTCTTCAACAACGAATACGGCATCGGTGCCGATCTTCTCGTCGTCCCAATGGACGGCTGGCAGCGGTCGATGTGGTTTGACGACACCGAACTCCCCTGGGTGATCACTTCCCCCAACATTCCACACTTCCAAACGGCGATCTTGTACCCGGCCCTGGGGCCGGTTGGCGACACCAACCTTTCGGTAGGAGTGGGCACCACAAAACCATTTGAGTTTGTCGGCGCGGCCTACGCTCAGCCGTGGCGCCTCCGAGCGGCACTAGAGGCCCGTCATCCCGGGGGGGTCGCCTTCCGGGAAGCCTACTGGCGGGGGGCGCCATGCCCGTCCGCAAGTGGATTCGAGTACGGGGGCGTCGAAATCCGTGTGATTGATCGAACAGCCTATCGCCCGGTGCATCTCATGATGCAAATCCTTGACGCCGTGGTGCGACTCTATCCGGACGAGTTCGAGTGGGGCGCGGCGCATGGGGACCGGTACACCTTCGATTTGGAGATGGGCACCGACCAGGTCCGGCGGGACCTCACCGCGGGGAAGGTGCCGCAGCAGATCGAGGCAGACTGGCAGCCGAAGCTCACGGACTTCCAGAGGATCAGAACTCAATACCTGCTGTACCGCTGACCGTTCGGATCAGTCGGAAACCCGGATCACGGTCGGCCGGCGGCCAGGATGTCAATATGCCTGATCTTCACTGGGTCGAGTGGCCGGTCGCCCGGATCGCGCGGCATGCGCGCGATCCGCTTCACGAGCTCCACAGAATTTTCATCGCACTGGCCAAAGATGGTATAGCCGGTTCCTTTGGGAACGAGGCGGGACCCCCGCTGACATCCGCCCTCGTCAAGACAAGGGTTCAGGCCAGGCTGTGCTTTTTCCGTGATGAAGAATTGCGAGCCGTTCGTGTTGGGGCCGGCATTCGCCATGGCAAGACGCCCTGGACGATCAAAGAGCAGGTCGGCATGCAGTTCGTCTTCAAATTTGTACCCCGGGCCTCCTGTACCCGTCCCCAGCGGATCGCCGCCCTGGATCATGAACTCCGGGATGACGCGATGGAAAATGACCCCGTCATAAAACGGATGGTTGTGTTCAACTTTGCGGGTGCCGGGGTGGATCCAGTCCTTCTTGCCTGTAGCTAGACCAATAAAATTGGCGACCGTCTTGGGAGCCTTGTCAGGGAACAGCTCGCATCTCAGATCGCCCGCCGTGGTGTGAATGATGGCCGTGGGACGGACAGCGCTGTTGCTTGCGGCCATGGCCGGTGCGGCAAGGGTCAGAAACAGGAAAAACATCATGAGCACGCCGCAGCATCGCGCTTCATGCGTGTGTCGAAACGACGAGGCTTGCATACGTCACTGTCATCCTCCCAGCGCGTGACCAGACAACGGCGGAACGAGCGATCACGATCAGAAAATGTCCGGGTGTCATTTTCGTGGACGAAAGGCAAATCCCTCGTCGCGGCTATTCCAGGATAGGCCGCTCGAATGGGCCGCCGAGGCCCGGGAGGTTTGTGAACCGCTTCATCGCCCCATCGTCCTCCGTCGTCTAGGATGCCGGTATAACCGCGGGGGAGGAAGACCCGATGATGCGCAGAGCCATCCTCTCAACAATCCTGAGTGCCGCCCTAGCGGCGTCGCTGTTCGTCGCGCCCGGCCACGCCGCGGTCCCATTGACCGTGCGCCTCTCGCGCCCCCAGATGGTCGGGCACGGGCGGGTGCGGGTCGATGTCACGATCGCGGGGCTCCATCCCGAACTCCATCCCACCATCCAGAGCAATGCCACGCTGAACGGCCAACCGATCCAAGGGCAGGCTCTGCCGGTGATCGCCTCCCGCATCCCCACGTTCATTGATCTGCCGGCGGGCCGGATTCGAATCGGGGGCGACGCGTCCGTGGGAGAGTTCACGCCGGTGCCCCCGCTCGAGGACAACATGCCCGCAGTCATCGAGGTGACGGTGCGCCAGGGCGATGAGGTGGCCACCGCTCGACAGATGGGCGTGCTGCTCTTGCCCACCATCATCGTCCCCGGCTACCTGAACGATATGACCGGGACGCCGGGCCCGGCGATCATGACGGTTCTCGAACAGCGGGGCTATCGTGCTGCGGCGCCGTCGCCCACCCTGTTCTGGTTCACGTATCCCTCCCGGAGGCTCAGCCTGCAAGACGGCGCGCGGGCCCTTGCGACCTATGTTCGTGACGTCGTGCTTCCCACAACGTACGCCGCTCGTATCAATGTCGTGGGGTACAGTCTGGGGGGCCTCCTGACGCGGTGGAACCTCACGTTCGAACCCGGATGGGGCCGGCTCGTGAACCGGTTCGTGATGGTCGGGGTGCCGAACGAGGGGGCGGTGATGCCTTATGTCGACGGGTGGTATCCTCTGGCCGCTCCGTGGACACGGACCCCCGCGGCCCGCAGTCTGCTCCCGACGTTCCCCTTCTGGCGTCCGGCGTCCAACGGACCGTGGGGCTACCCGGAGGACGCTCAGAACCCGGTACTGGCGTACCTCAATGCGCATCCGTTGCCTGGCGGGATCCGAACCTACGCCTTCTACGGGAATCGGCAACCCGATCCCGACGGCCGCGGTACCTGGGCTGGGATCACAGGCCGGCTGCCGAAGGCCGGGTTCTCCTCCGGGCCCGGCGACGGGATCGTGCTGGTCGCCAGCGCGCTCGGGTTGCCCATCAACGGCGGCGCCGGCGTGCCCGGTCTGGCCGACCATCTCGTCATGAAGGTGGATCTTGGAAACGTCCGCCACCTGTCGCTTCTGGAGGCGGCGATCGCGCGGGTTGCGGATGTGTTAACCGATCGAGATCAGGAGAGTGGAAGGTGTCTTGCGGCGTTTGGGAGGAGTTCAGCGAAACTCCTCGCTCTTGTTTTCAGTCCGCACCAGACGAATGACCGATGCAAAAGTCTCGCGAGCCAGAGTCACCGCCTAAGATAAGACGTTGCCATGGCGGCCGGGACGGATACGCCTTGATCTCTCCGAAGAGGTATGTTATATACTGTTTGACGGCGAGTCCGCTCCCTTGATACCCCGCGGATACGTCTGAGAAGCCGGCCATGAAGCCTTCGGCGCGCTCTGGAGCGCCGAGGGCTTCACTGTTTCTGGACGGAATGGCGTGGACCCCGATGTCCGTGCCTGCTTTGCCTCGATCCCCGCAGATCCAGGCAGCCCGAGTTATGTTCAACGGCGTTCAATCCTATTATGGAGGAATCATTGATGGCTGGGCGGGCATTACCGGTTACGGGAAAAAGAATTGTGACCGCGGACGACGAGGCGATCATCCGAATGGGTGTGCGGTGCATCCTGGAGGATGCGGGGCATCGGGTCGTGGGAGAGGCCTCCTCGGGGAGTGAGACTCTTAGACTGGTTCGCGAGTTGTCTCCGGACCTCGTCCTGCTCGACATCCGAATGCCTCCCCCGGACGGGATCGAAGTGGCACGCCGCTTGAAGACAGACTTCCCCGTCCCCATCGTCTTTTTGACCGCCTTCAGCGACCGCACGCTCCTGGCCGAGGCCGCGGAAGCCGGAGGGTATGCATACATCGTGAAACCCGTGAATGAAGGCGAGGTCCTCGCCGCGGTGGAGCTCGCCAGTGCCCGGTGGAGCGAGCTACACGCCGCCAAAGATGCCCTGGAAACCCGCAAACTCGTCGAACGTGCGAGGGGAATCTTGATGCGGAGATTAGGCCTCAGCGAGGACGACGCATACCACCTGCTTCACCGGCGGAGTCGCCATCTCCGCAGGTCGATGCGGGAGGTGGCACAGGACGTCCTCCTCGCCGATGAGGCCTTCCGGCCGCGTAACGCGCCCAAGTAGGTCTGATGCAACGACGGCTCAAGGAGCGTCGGCCGGGCACGCTATTTCCCCTTGGGCCTCCGCCCGGGTCGCGGACTGACCCCATCCCGGGTCCAGGGGATGATCACGGCGCGCAATCGCCGCGTCAAAATCCGATGAGAGGCGGGGCTCCCGCCCCAGGAATTTTTTTCCCGTTCCGGCCGATTCCCTAACGAACACGCAAGGGAGCCGGTCACGATCCAGTGGCGGCAGCCGGACTAAGTGCCGCACCGCACCTGCGTGAGGGGTACCTTGCCCCGCGCAGTAGTTCTCGTGGCGTGATGTCCTAGCCGTCCTCCGCCGCCGTCCATAGATTGATCAGCCATCTCTCGGGCGGGTCGAGTCAGATCCCGCGGCGAAAGCAACGTGACGATTGGAACGAGGAGGACAGCATTTATGGGGGCTCGTCTCAAAACCATTGAACGCATCCCGGTAACGCTCGGTGAGCCTCGCGTGCGCTGGGAGGGACGGCGCGGCATGCTGATGCGGCGCGTCTCCCCAATCGCTTTGGGTCTGCTCGGGTTTGCGCTCGTCGCCTGCACCTCGTCCCGCGGAACCGCGCGGGATCCCGCGCCCGGCCCACCCCCGCCCGCCGTGGTGGTGACGGAAACGATCCAACGCACGGTTCCGATTTACGATGAGGGCGTGGCCCAGACGATTGCGCTCCAGACGGTTGCCTTGCGTGCGCAGATCGCGGGGACCCTCGAGCAGGTGCTCTTCAAGGAAGGCACGGAAGTCAAGCAGGGGCAGGCGCTCTTCGTCATCGATCAGCGCCCGTATCTCGCCGCGCTCCAGTCCGCCCAGGCTCAACTCGCCACGGCGCGTGCCGGCCTGCAGCAGGCGCTCGAGCAGGTGCAGTTGCGGCAGGCGCAAGCGCAGCTCACGGGGCTCCAGGCGACCCTGGTGAATGCCCAACAACAAGTCAGCCGAGATCGATACCTGGTGGCGCAGGGGGCCGTGGCGCAACAACAGTTAGATAACGATACCGCTACGGAGAAGGCGGCGGCGGCCAATGTGGCCGCCCAGGAGGCCGTCGTCAAGAATGCCGCGCTCTCAACGCAGGTAGGTATCGAGCAGGCGCGGGCCGGCGTCCAGCAGGCCCAAGCCGCCGTCACGCAGGCGCAACTGAACCTTGTCTATACGAAGGGGCGCGCCCCGGTCGATGGAATCGTCAGCCTGCTGAGCGTCGACCAGGGCAACCTCGTCGCCGTGAACCAGCAGGTCGCCACCTTGTCTACCGTGGATCCGATCATTACGCAGTTTCCGCTCAGTGAAGTGACGTTTCTCGCCCTCACCAAGCGAACGGCCGCCGGCGCCCAGAATCCGGGTGGGGCGGCCCGGATCGCGTCGTCGTTCCAGCTCATCCTCCCCGACGGCAGCGTGTATGCTCATCCGGGTACGTTCCGAACGGTCAACAACGCCGTGAATGCGCAGTCTGGGACGATCCTCATGCAGGCCTTGTTCCCGAACCCGGAGCGGCTGCTGCGGCCGGGCATGTACGCCCAGGTCCGCGTGAAGACCGAAGACCGCCCGAATACCGTGCTCGTCCCCCAGAGTGCGGTGCAGGAGGTGCAGGGCGCCAAGACCGTCTTCGTGGTCGGGCCGGACAACTCGGTCGCCGTGCGGACTATCACTGACGGCGGGTCGTATGGACCCTTCTTCGTCGTCCTGAGCGGCCTGCAGGCCGGCGAGCGCGTGATCGTGGAAGGCATACAGAAGGTGCGGCCCGGCGCCAAAATCGCCCCGACGCTCCGGCCCGCGCCGCCCACGCCTCCAAGCGGCCTGTTCTCCCCGAGCCGGCCCCGGAGCCTGCCGTGCTGAGCCAGTTCTTCATTCACCGCCCGATCTTCGCGATGTCAATTTCGCTGTTGATCGTGCTTGTCGGCGCGCTGTCGTACACGACCCTACCGCGGGAGCAGTACCCGAATATCAGCCCGCCTACCGTCACCGTGCAGACGACGTACGTCGGGGCGAGCGCTGAGGTCGTCGCGCAGAACGTCGCCGTGCCGATTGAGGAGGCCGTCAACGGCGTCTCGAACGCGCTCTACATGCAGTCCCGCAGCACGTCCTCCGGGCAGTACACGCTCACCGTCACATTCAACCTGGGGACCGACCCGGACATCGATGCGGTCGCCGTCCAAAACCGCGTGAGCCAGGCCGCGGGGAACCTCCCCGCGGCCGTCAACACCCTCGGGATCACGGTACGGAAGGCGTCCCCCAACTTCCTGATGGGCTTCGCGATTTACTCGCCCCAAGACAGCTACGATCCCGACTTCCTCAGCAACTATGCCCTGATCCACCTCGTCGACCCTCTGGTGCGCGTCTCCGGGGTTGGCGACAATCTCGTCTTTCCGCAGCGGAGCTACGCGATCCGGGCCTGGCTACGGCCGGACGCGCTGGCAGCGCTCAGCCTGACCGCGGGGGACGTCACCTCCTCCCTCACGGCGCAGAACACCGTTGCCCCTGGAGGAATCCTCGGCCAGCCCCCGACCGCCGGCCAGAACCCGCAGTTTCAGTACACAATCAAAGCCAACAGCCAGCTCGCCGATCCGCGCCAGTTTAGCCAGGTCGTCGTCAAGACGCTCGCGGACGGCAGCATCGTCCGGCTCAAGGACGTCGCGCGCACCGAGCTGGGGGTGCAGGACTACGGCACGTATGGTTATTGGAAGAGCCATCCTGCCGCGCTCGTGATCTTGCTCCAGAGTCCCGGGTCGAACGCGCTCCGGGCGTCTCAGGGCGCGCGGACCGTCATGGCAGGGCTGGCCAAGACCTTCCCGCCCGGGATCGCCTACGATGTCATCTTCGACACGACTAATTTCGTGACCGCCGCACTCAGCGACGTGGAGCGGACGCTGGGGCTGGCGTTCCTGCTGGTCCTCCTCGTCGTCTTCGTCTTCCTGGGCACGGCCCGGGCGTCGCTCATCCCGATGGTCGCGATTCCCGTCTCCCTCATCGGTACGTTCGCGGCCTTCAATGCGCTGGGCTTCACCATAAACATCTTGACCATGTTCGCCCTTGTCCTGGCGATCGGGCTCGTGGTGGATGACGCGATCGTCGTGGTCGAGGCGGTCGAACGCCACATCGAGGACGGACTCAGCTCGGTGGCCGCGGCCGAGCAGGCGATGCGCGAGGTGTCGGGCCCGGTGATCGCGATCGCGTTGGTCCTGGACGCCGTCTTCGTCCCCTCCGCCTTTATCGCGGGGATCAGCGGGCAGCTCTACCGCCAGTTCGCGCTGACCCTGGCCACGTCCGTGACCCTCTCGGCCCTGGTAGCCCTCACGCTCACGCCGGCGCTCTGCGCAATGCTGCTGCGCGGGCGCACCCCCTCACGGACCCTGCTCGGCCGGATCCTCGGGGGGTTCAACGCCGGATTCAAGCGGGTGACCGACGCCTACATCAGGGGTCTCGGGCGCGCCCTCCGGGCGCGCTGGCTGATGCTCGGCCTTCTCGTGCTGATCGCCTTCGTGACGGCGCAACTGCTGAGGCTCCTGCCGTCGACCTTCGTGCCCATCGAGGACCAGGGCTTCTTCGTCTCGGCCTTCAGGCTCCCCGACGGGGCGTCGTCGGACCGTGCGGAGGCCGTGGCGCGCAAGGCCATCCGGTTCATCCTCCAGGACCCCGGTGTGCAAGGGGCTGCGACCGTCGGTGGATACGACGTGCTCAGCCAATCGGTCAATTCCAACACGTTCGCGATGTTCGTCTTGCTCAAGCCGTGGGACCAGCGGCGGTCCCGTGACACCCAGCTCTTCGCGATCCTAGCGCGCGCCAATCGCGAGTTCGGCAGCTATCCGGAGGCCATCGGCTTCGCGTTTCCGCTGCCGCCGCTCCCGGGCGTAGGGAACGTCAACGGCTTTCAGTTCATGGTCGAAGACCTGAACGGTACTGGGCAGCTTGATCGGCTCGCGCAGATCACGCAGGGAGTCATCGGTGCCGCGAGCCGCCGTCCGGAAGTGACTTCTCTGTCGACCGGCTTCAGCACGAACGTTCCACAGTACAACGTCCAGGTGAACCGAGACAAAGCCGGCACGATGGGCGTCCCGGTCGACAGCGTCTTTCAAAGCCTCGGCGCATTTCTGGGTGGGCTGCAGGTCAACAACGTCAACCTTTTCGGCCGGGTCTACAAGGTCATGATCCAGTCCGAGCCGCAGTACCGGATGATGCCGACCAATATTCGGGGAATCTACGTCCGTAGCACCGGCGGGGATATGGTACCGTTGAGCACGCTGGCCACGATCACCCCGGGTACCGGTCCGAGCCTCGTCACCCGCTACAACGGGCTCTACGCGGCCGAAATCGATGGCCAGGCTCCGTTCGGAGCCAGTTCGGCGCAGGCCCTCACGGTGATGGAGAAACTCGCGCCAACCACACTCCCGAGCGGATACGGATACGAATGGACGGGGCTGGCGCTGCAGGAGAAGGAAGCGGCGGGGGCACAGGCCCTGATCTTCGCGCTTGCCCTCGTGCTGGTATTCCTGCTCCTGTCCGCGCTGTACGAGAGCTGGAGCATCCCCCTGAGCGTGATTCTCGGCGTGCCGCTGGCCGCGTTCGGCTCGCTCTTGGCCGTCTTTCTCCGTGGTATGTTCCTCCGGGACGTCCAGAGCGATGTATACGTGCAGATCGGATTGGTCATGCTCGTCGGCCTGGCTGCGAAGAACGCGATCCTGATCGTGGAGTTTGCCAAGGACAAGCACGACAAGGAGGGCCTGCCGGTCCTCGATGCCGCCATTGCCGGGGCGCGGCTTCGCTTCCGTCCGATCCTCATGACCTCGCTGGCGTTCATCTTCGGCGCGACGCCCCTGATGTTCGCGTCGGGGGCCGGCGCGAACTCCCGCCATTCCCTTGGTACCGGCGTGGTCGGCGGTATGACCATGGCCACCACGCTCGGCGTGTTCTTCATTCCCGTCCTCTACGTGCTCATGGCCGGAACAGGATGGCGGCGCCGGCGTCCTCCGGCAGCGCCCGAGCCAACCGAACCACCCGTACCGCCCACCATGCCGGCCGCTCCCGAGCCCGCAGCGCCGGCGATCGCCCCGAAGCCGGCACCGCCGGCGATCGCCCCGAAGCCGGCACCGCCGGCGGATTCGACCCAAGCCGGGCGTGAGCCAAGCGCCCGCCCCGACAAAGGGAAAACCGGATGAGCATGCCGTCCTGACACGGTCCTCGAATCGAACGAAGGTCGGATTGCCCTCAGGGTGACATCTCCGCCGGCCAATCCACGCACCCCCGTTCTGCGAATACCGTGATGACGGAAGGGACTGCCATCGTGCGCTCCACCCGGGGATGGCGGTCGGCTTCCGACAACACAAGGGGGTGTACGTGATGGTTCGATTTAGACCCTGGCTTTCCGCACTGGCGCTGGTCGTGTTGGCAGCGATGCTGATTACGCCCAGGCTGCTGGTGGCCTCGAACCACGACGACGGCGAAATGGACCTCAAGGGACGGGCCCTGCACACCACGGACTTCTTCGTGTTCCGTGAACAGGACCAGAACGCAACCGCCGGCGCCGGTGACTTGGTATTCGTCATGAACGTGAATCCACGGTCGCTTCCGCGTCAAGAGTACTCCTTCAGCACGGGGGCCCAGTACGACATCCACGTGACGCGCGTCAGCGACAATAACGCGACGCCGACAGGCAAGACGGACGCAATGCTGCGGTTCGAGTTCGGCGCGCCGGCCCAGGATGGGTCGCAGCCCATCAAGATAACGGCCGTCCGTGATGGCGTCACGAGCACCGCTGCGGGGACACCGCGGACAACGCCGCTCGCGGCCGCGGCGGCGCCCATCGTGACGCAGGCCACGGTAGCCGGCGGTACCCTTTCGGTGTTCGCAGGCCTACGCGAAGATCCGTTCTTCTTCGACGTCGAGCAGTTCTTCAAGGTGCGGGCCGGCGCCCTCGGGATGGGCCCCAAGGTCGGGTTCCGCACGCCTGGCTATGACTTCACTGCCGGATACAACGTGCTCTCGATCGCCGTGAGAGTTCCGCGTGCATGGCTCCAGGGCGCGACGTCGGCGACCACCTTTGACGCTTGGAGCAGCGTGACGACCGGCGGAAAGCAGGTTGCACGGCTCGCCCGGCCGGCGATCGGCGAGGGCCTGCTCACCACCACGGCCTACCAGAACGCACTCAACGGTGTCGGGCCGGACTTCGAGGCCGCAGCGCTGGCAGGGCACAAGCCGGAGGCCGACGCTGCCGGGCCCATCGTCGCGGAGGCAAAGAAGACGCTCATGGCGTTCGGCAACGATGACAAGCGCGCCACCGCGCTCCTGGTGGCGTTCCTGCCGGATGTGATGCGGATTGACACGATGGGACCGAGCGGGTACGCGGCTGCGCTCAACGCAAAGGGCAGCCCGATTCGCGGCCGCAAGATCACGGACGACGTCATCCACATCACGCTCTCGGTCGTCACAAACGGCGCGGTTGCGACCGACAACGTCTCGTACACCGGCCCGAACGGTGGGGGGACGGCTCACAAGCCGCTGCTGAACAGCTTCCCGTACCTCGCGGATCCGAACTAGCCCCTCGGGGACTCCGGGCGCCGGCAAGCAACTCTCGCCGGCGCCCGTCACCCACAAACCTCCTGGAGGATATCGATGAGCGCTACACCTACGGGGCCGCGCCGGCAGCTGCTCGCGATCGCCACAGCCGTGACGATGATCGGGACCGCGCTTATGGTGGTTGCCGTACCGAGGCTGCGACCCGGGCTGCACGCAGCGGCCGACCGCCTCGGCATAACGCACCTCGCCGCGAGGCCCTCGGCGTACCGCTACCAATTCAAGCGCCCGCCTCGAGGCGCGATCACGAGCCTGCTCCGAGACGAGATCGCCTTCTACGAGAGCCGCATCGCCAGGACGCCCCAGAGTGGCCTCGATCGCGCGGGGCTCGCCGGAGCCTACTTGAAGATGGCCCGCGTGACTGGGGACCTACGTTGGTACCTCCTGGCCGAGAATACAGCGGGGGAATCGCTCGCCAACCTCCCGATGAGCAATGCGTCGGCCACCCTGGTGTTGGCACGGGTCGCCGAGGCGCGGCACGACTTTGTCATGGCGATCCGCCTCGCCCGCGGAGCGGGACCGAGCGAGGAGGCCCTCCCGATCGTCGTCACCGCCAACCTTGCGCGGGGCGATGTCCCTGCCGCGGCCCCGGCGGCGACGGAGCTGCTGGCCACCACTCCCTCCTTGCAGGGGTACGCGCTTCGCGCGCTCGTCGAGGTCGCCCGTGGCCAGGACGCAGAGGCGGAGGCCGATTTCCAGCGGGCGCTGGCGATGGAAGAGCCGGAAGAAGTCGCCAGCTCAACGTGGGTGCGCAGCCTGTATGGACGCTTCCTCTATCAGCACGGGCGTCTTGAGCCTGCGCGCGAGTTGTTCAGCGAGGCGCTGCGTATCCTCCCCCAGTATCCGCTGGCGCTGACGGACCTTGCAGTGCTCGAACTGCGACAGGGACGGCATGCCGCGGCGATCGATCATCTCACGCAGATCGTTACGGTCTCGGCGGCGGCACCGAACGTGTACGATCACGTTGTCCTGCGCGGCCTCGCGAAGGCCAAGGAGATCGAGGGCCGCCGCGACGAGGCGGCCCGGTTCTGGGCCGACGCCGAGGCGCGCCTGCGTCAGGACGAAGCCTCCGGGGCGTACGGCCACCGGCGTGAGCTGGCCCGCCTGCTTCTGACGCGCGGCCACCCCGAGGACCTCCCTGAGGTCCTGTCTCTGCTGCGGGCAGAGCTCGCGGTCCGCACAGATCCGGACACGTTCGATACATTGGCGTGGGCGCTCTCACGCGCGGGGCGGTGGCGAGAGGCAGACCGTGCGGCTCATCAGGCGCTGCGGTGGGGAGTGCGAGACGCCCGGTACTTCTACCGCGCGGCGACGATCGCCCAGGCATTGGGGGACACGAAACAGGCTGGCATGTATCTCAGGTTGATGCGGACCGCGGACCCGACGTTCGATGCGCGTGCGTTGGAGGTCGCCGGGATCGGACTGTAGTCGTGGCAGGCGATCGCGGGCCCGGCGGCGTGCCGGCGGTCTGCGCGGAGTCGCAAAATCGAAGAAGGGGCGAGGTGAATTCGATGGCACGGCGATGGAGATGGAGTCTGGTCCTGGCGGCGGTCCTCCTGCTCGGTTGCGCTGTGGCGGCACCGATGGCGCAAGCACACTGGGCCGACCAGGCCGCGGCCGAGGTCGTGGTGGTTGGATCGACCGCGCGCATGACATTGACCGTGCCGACAGGGCTCCTGGCGTTTGCCGACGACAACCGAGATGGCCGGCTGTCCGACGAGGAGATCCGGGCCCACCGGGAGGACCTGCGGCGTTTCCTTGATGAGCGGGTCAGCGTGCTCGGTCGCTACCAAAGGCCGGGTGGGGCGAGCGTGCAGGAGGTAGGCATCCTCACCGTCGAGCCGGGGTCGGGCACTCCGGCCGTCGGTCCGGCCCGCCTCGCCCCCACCACGCACACGACGCTCGCGCTCAGGTACACGTGGCGCGCTCCGATCACCGCACTCTCCATTCACTACGATCTCTTCGTCCCCAACGTCTCCACCGCGAGCTGCCTCGCGACAATCCTCCAGGACGGGCAGGTCCGCAACGTCGTGTTCACTCCTGAGCACCGCGAGACGATCATCGCCTTCGGCCACACCCCGGTGTGGCAGGCCACCGGCGGTTTCGTCACGCTCGGCATCGAGCACATCCTCACGGGGTACGACCACATGTTGTTCCTGCTCAGCCTGCTGATGCTGGGCGGCAGTCTGCGGCAGCTCATCAAGATCGTCACGGCATTCACCGTGGCGCACTCGGTGACGCTGTCCCTCGCCGTCCTCAACATCGTGGCGCTGCCCTCGCGTTGGGTGGAGAGCGCGATCGCGCTCAGCATCGTCTATGTGGCGTCCGAGAATGTCTGGCGCGGCAGCAGGTCGCTGCGCCTCCGGTGGCTCGTGACGTTTGGCTTTGGGCTCGTACACGGTCTCGGATTCGCCTCCGCCCTCCAGGAGATGCACCTGCCGCAGGCCAACGTCGCCGCATCGCTCGTGGGGTTCAACGTGGGAGTAGAGATCGCGCAGATCCTCGTCGTCACCCTGGCCTATCTGACGTTGGATGTGATCCGGAATCGGACGTGGGCGCCGTCGTTCCGGCAGTGGGTCTCGGTCGCCACCGCGCTCGTCGGGGTCGTCTGGTTTATCCAGCGCGCGCTGCTGTCATCCTAACGATCAAAAGGTGGGGCGCAACGTTCTCGGGCCCCTCCACGTGCAAAGCTTAATGAGGCCAATCATCTACTTGAGCGGAAACAATGGCGAGGCCCAAAAGATCTTCTTATCTTTGTGGAACAAGACGGTCGAGGGGGTAAGAATGGATTGAAAGCCGATGCTGTCCGAGAGGGTGAAATCCGGCATGCCGGATGAGCTGACTTCGAGTGACGCTCGCTGGGTCTCGAAAGGATCGGAGAGCACAACCCTGGGACCGTCCGACGCAACGACGAGTCCGAGCCGAGACTTCCCCGCATCATCATACAGCGTCAGCGCAGGACCGTCGGAACCGACGCCGAGGGAGGCGCGGGTCCGACCCGCGGCGTCCACGACCTGAATCGTGCGGGCCCGAATTTCGGCCGGCCGCAACGAGTCTCGAACGATCCACAAGGCGAACGCCGTCACAAGTCCCAGCACGATGACGCTGAGCCCCCATCCCACCATCGTCAACTGCAGCCTCCGTTCCATAGCCTTCAGGACGGTCTCCAGAGCGTCGACGCTCCCAGCAGGCACCATCTCATACTCTTTTCTTTTCATTGTGCTCCCTCTGAAGGTCGTATCAGGGCTGTGAGAAGGTCTTTGGGTCTTGAGTCCGGAAGACGCATGCCGGTTACCTACTCTTATTGTGTGCCCAACTTGCCCTGCGACCATGTCAGCATTCGGTTGGCGTGGTTCCGGCGCACTCAACAAAGCGGGAGGGACGGAAAGATGAAACCAGGAGTATCTAAGAAGGTGGCGACGCTGGCCGCTGGAGCGAAGCTCCCAGGGGATATCGGGTAGGACGCTATGCACATCGCTTCCGTGAACGTGTCCCTTCCCCGCGAAGTGGTCTGGAAGGGCAAGCGGGTCACGACCGGGATTTTCAAAGAACCGGTCGAGGGCCCGGTCACCTTGCGCACCCTCAATCTGGACGGGGACCAGCAGGCCGATCTATCAGTCCACGGAGGGCCAAGTAAAGCGGCGTATGTGTACCTGGTGGAACACTACGAATATTGGTGCAGGGAATTGCCTCAGATGACGCTGCCCTGGGGGATGTTCGGCGAAAATCTCACCGCCGAGTGGTTGCGGGAGGACGCTCTCAACATTGGGGATCGGTTTCGTGCGGGTTCGGCGGAAGTGATGATCACCGAGCCCCGCCTGCCGTGCTACAAACTAGGCATCAAGTTCGGACGGGAGGACATCATCAAACGCTTCCTCGCCAGCGGCCGGACAGGCTTCTACGTCGCCGTCGTGCGCGAAGGCCCGGTTGAAGCCGGGGACGCGGTCGAGCTGATCGAGCGCGACAAGCACGGTGTCACGGTCGCCGATATTACCCGCTTGTATGCGCACGACAAGAACAATCGGGACCTGTTGCACCGTGCCCTGCAGGTCCCCGCGTTGCCCGAAAGCTGGAGGGGGTACTTCCGACATCGGATCGAGAATCTCTCGGCAGCCACGTGAAATCGAGATAGATATCAGGGCGGCAGGCGGACCCGGTCCTATGGCGGACCGGACTTCGGCACGAGGAGCTTCGGCAGCCGGGTTGCGAGCGCCGCGCGCTGGGGTTCGAGCCAAGGCGGCAGCTTGAGGTGCGTGCCCAAGGCGGCAAAGGACTCGTCAACGGTGAAACCCGGAGTATCAGTCGCGATTTCAAACAGGACACCGCCGGGCTCTCGGAAGTAGATCGACCTGAAATACTGGCGATCCCTCACCGGTGTGACGCTCAAGCCCGCCTCAATAATCATCTCCCGCCACCGCTGCTGAGCCTCCTCATCTGACGCTCGCCACGCGATGTGGTGAACCGTGCCCACCGATACGTGGCCTGGCGATGCGTCCGGAGCGGTCACCACGTCGACCCGTGTGGCTAGATGTCCATCCCCCACCGCGTATCGCCGCCGGTGCCCGACTGCCTTTGCGAGGTGGAAGCCCAGCACCCCAGTCAGCAGCGCATCGGTGTCATGGTACGCATGCTCGAGCAACGCGACGCTGTGGAACCCTCGGATCGCCTGCGACACAGGCACGGGCGCAGCCGTCCACGGATGCCCCAGATCCGTCCTGGAATCTGCGACGAGTTCGAGTTGCAGCCCGTCGGGGTCCGAAAACTCAAGGATCGATTCATCGAACAGGGACTCCAGTCGCTCGACCGGGATCTCACGGCTCCTGAGGCGATCCTCCCAAAATCCGAGCGACTCAGGAGGGACAGAAAACGAGACGACAGTCGCCTGCCCCACGCCGTGGCGTCCTCGGGGGGCCCCCGGCCAAGGGAAGAACGTCAGAACAGTGCCGGGACGCCCGAGTTCATCCCCAAAGTACAAGTGATACGTCCCGGGATCGTCGTAGTTGACCGTTTGTTTCACAAGGCGCAGACCCAGGATCCCCGCATAGAACTCGACGTTGTGCTGGGGGTCGCCGGCAATCGCCGTAATGTGATGAATACCAAGAAGCCCCTCGACATCCAATTGGTTACCGCCCGCCGCTGATTTGAAGGACCCGCGCTCCGCGCATGTCCATCCAATATTGCCCTTTCACATGCGCAAGCCGAATGAGGGCGGTGTCACAAGAAGGGCAGCGCACCACCGTGCCCATCCCGTGAATGTACGCGGCGAGCGCGCCGATCGGACCGGTCGCCCCACACCCCGCACAGGTCGCCTGGGTGGCGGTCATGTCGAAGGGGAAGACCTCGTGCAGGATCCCCCCTGCCGCATTGCCGTCCAGTCGGTTTTCCATCAAACGCCTCCTGTCGGGCCGAATCGTTCAGTCTTGACGGAAGACACAGCGTATCCCAGTGCCACCACGCCCGTCGCCGCTGTCTCGACGAACAGGGTGGGGCCGCAAATGTACGCGAGGGGATGGTCCTCGGCAGGCCACGCCACTTCCCGCAGCAGATCGCCGTCGATGCGGCGACCATACCCCGTCCAGCCCGGCGGTTGCTTTCGGGTGAACGTGTAGATCACCTCCAGCGCCCCATCGCGGCGCGTCAAATCATCGAGCTCATCGCGGTAGATCACCTCCTCTTGCGAGCGCGACGAGTAGAGCAATCGAGTCGGCACCGTGCTGCTGACCGCCCGGCGGTGCCGGATCATGGCCATCAACGGCACAATGCCCGATCCCCCACCGACGAGGAGGAGCGGCCCGCCCACGGGCGCCTCCCAGACGAAGTACCCGCCGATGGGCCCCCGCAGCTCCAGGTGGTCACCAACCTGTACCTCGTCAACCAGATACGGCGACACCTCCCCGTCGTCAAGCCGTTCGACGGTAATCGTCACCTTCCGCTGTTCCTCGGGCGGTGAGGCAATGGAGTAACTCCGCTCTGCTTGGTAGCCGTCTTCTGCCGTGAGCCGCACATCCACGTGCTGGCCCGGCCGGTGCCCGGGCCATTCCGGCAGCGCCAGCGTCACGCTTCTCGCCCGCGCGGTCTCCGTCCGTGTCTCCACGACCTCGCCGAGCTGCCAGGTCAGTCGCCGGCGTATCGTTGTTCCTTCCACGGATCACCAAGGTTGTGATAGCCGAGTGTTTCCCAGAAGCCCGGCTCATCCTCATCGACCAGGCGCAGACCCCGCACCCACTTCGCACTCTTCCAGAAGTACAGATGGGGCACCAGCAGCCGCGCCGGCCCACCGTGCTCGGGCGGGATGGGCTCACCTTCGTAGGCATCCACGATCCACGCCTTGCCGTCCGTCACTTCCTCGCGAGGAAGGTTCGTGGTGTAGCCGCCGTCGCAGAAGGCGACGACGTAGTCGGCTTCGGATTTCACCTGCGCCAGCAGCGTGTCAAGGGAGACCCCCTCCCAGTGCGTGTCCAGTTTCGACCACTTGGTGACGCAGTGGATGTCGACGATCACGGACTCATGCGGCAGAGTGCGCAGTTCGTCCCAGGTCCAGCGCTTAGGCTGCTCCACACTGCCGAGAACTGAGAAATCCCATCGGTCGAGCGGCGTGTGCGGAGTCGGACCGGCCGACAGCACGGGAAAGCCCCGCTCCAGATACTGTCCGGGCGGGAGACGTCCCGCGATGGCGCTCTCCTCTCGGCGTCCTCGGAAGCCTCGTGAAATGAAGCTCATGCGGTCACCTCCCACTGCGGGTGCCATTTGAAGGCCTAGTCACGGCTGTACGTCGCGGGCTCGCGGGGCTCCTGGTCTCCCGATCGCGGCTGAGCCCATCTCGTCAAAGGAGCAGGCGCAAATCGCGAAGAAAGCCAAACCCATGGCCACACGTGACGCGGCGGGAATGTCAGGCGTCATCCCGCAGCCGGTGGTCGCACCGCTCACGCGTGCCGCGATCTTTTTGATCGTGACCGTAAACTCGGGCACGGAGAATCAGGCGGCGGTGCGATCGCTCTGCGGAGACCTCGCCGGGCTGCTGCGTGCGGTTGGGTTCCGCGACCAGGACGGACAACTTTCCTGCGTGATCGGGTTTGGATCTGACGCCTGGGAGCCGCTCTTCGGACTTCCGCGGCCTGCCGAGCTTCACCCGTTCCGCGAGATCTTGGCCGGACCGCGCCATGCCGTCTCCACCCCCGGCGACATCCTCTTCCACATCCGCGCCAAGCGGATGGACCTCTGTTTCGAACTGGCCACGCAGCTCATGGCGCGGCTCGGTAACGCAGTGTCCCCTGTGGATGAGGTACACGGCTTCCGCTACTTCGACAATCGCGACCTGATCGGGTTCGTTGACGGGACGGAGAACCCAAAGGAGCAGGCGGCGATCGAGGCCACCATCATCGGCGACGAGGACTCCGCCTTCATCGGGGGCAGTTACGTCGTGGTACAGAAGTATCTCCACGATTTACATGGATGGAATGCGCTGTCGACAGAGGCGCAAGAGCGCATCATCGGCCGTACAAAGCTCTCGGACATCGAACTTGACGACGCCGTGAAACCCACCTCGGCGCACAACGCGTTGACATCGATCGAAGAAGACGGACAAGAGCTCGAAATCCTCCGTGACAACATGCCCTTCGGTGAGGCCGCGAAGGGGGAATTTGGCACCTATTTCATCGGTTATGCCCGTTCGCCTCACAGGATCGAGCAGATGATGGTGAACATGTTCGTCGGCCGGCCGCCCGGCAACTATGACCGGTTGCTGGACTACAGCCGCGCTGTCACCGGTACCCTCTTCTTCGTGCCCTCCGTGACGTTCCTGGAGGGCTTGGCGGCCGGTTAGCCCGCGGCGGCGCCGGTGGTCGCGCCATCGGTCCCCGAGACGGTTGCGGCCAAGTTCCTCCTACATGTGAGATCCGGTGAGCTTCTGCGCGGATTGTTTCTGCCCAGGCTAGAGAAGGGCGATACAGCGAAATAGAGGGGACCAGCCACTCATTCATACTATGGCATATCGGGGGAGAAACGAAAACCGAATACGTGTATACCGAATCCCTGTTCCCTGAGCCAGCGACAACCCTCGGAACGAGCCCCTACACCTCAGATCTCACGAGCGATCGCAAGTTCCACCGGCCACCCGATCTCCTGCAGCGCGTTTGCCAACCGCTCGGCCTGCGCGCGCGTGTGATACGGCCGGGTCACAACCCTGAAGTCCTCTCCAATCCGCGCAACATACACGATGTACCCTCTGCTTCGAATGAGGTGCATCATGCTGTCGGCGGTGGCACGGTTAACGAACTCTCCGAAACTCACCGCGTATCTCGCGAGCGTGGCCCGGGGTGGCTCGGTGCCTGTGGCGCTGGGCGCCCCGCGAGGCAGCTCAAGCGCCCGCGTGGCAGGAGGGACTTGCACGTTCCCTGAGGATCCGGGCTCGGCGGGCACAGGAGGGGCAGGATGCTTCGCGAATGTGGCCGTCGCCCGCTGGCTCGACGCAGGCGGATTTGGGATCTTCTCGGGGACCCGCCCGGTCCGCAGCGGAGTCATCAAGAAGACTGCCGCAATTGCCGCAGCCGAGGCGAGGGCGCCCCAGGCGACCATACCTCTCCGTACCGGCCGCTGCTCCACCTCGTGCGGCGTCTGGGCCGCGGCATCCAGCATCCGCATATACTGGCGCAGCCTGCGCAAGGTGTGTAATGGACGGATGCCGGTGTGGAGGCCAGCCAGCTCCTCGTTGAGTTCCCGTTCGATATGGCGCCAGGCATGACGCCACGCATACGCCTCTATGAGGGACGGGTCCGTGGGGCCATGCAGTGGAATCCCCTGTGGATCAAACAGATACAAGCGCCCTTCGACGTCTCTCACCCGGTAGCCGTCAGGCAGAGACGGCTCCATCAGCAGTGCAACGGCCTCTAGTTGGTGATTCATACACATACGTAATGCCCACAATTCACCTTTCGTAGTCAGGTACGATGGCGAAGGTGAGCGGATCGTTCCCAGTCACACGCCAACACGGTCCTGCCAGGCAAAGGCGCAGCATCAAATCCAAACGTCATTCTTCGCAGTCCGACCACCGCCCGCGTGCCCTGTATTGAGCACCCCGCGCGGTTCAATCAGCAGTACTTTGACCTCGTGTTCTGCGTAAGGCTTGTGCTCAACCCCTTTTGGAACGACGAACATCTCTCCAGCCGAGACATGGACAGCGCCATCGCGAAAATCGATCCGCAGATCGCCTTCGACCACGATGAACGTTTCGTCCGTATCTTGATGGTCATGCCAAATAAAATCGCCCTGCAGCTTCACGACCTTGAATTGATAATCGTTCATTTCTGCAATGACCTTCGGTTGCCATGGCTCGTCGAATAATCCGAACTTTTGCGCGAAGTTGACCGATTTGTAGCTCATGGTACCCTCTCCTCTCCGTTGTTCTTGAGCGGGCCAACACGCCTCTGGCCGGATCGGGCTTGGGGGTCGATATCGTCGTCAGGAATAGGATTCGAGCAGACTCCTGAGCCGCCCCCCCTGAATGTCATGCCGCCCGGCAGTCATTGCCGGGAGCGGCTTCTCCGGCCAGGCGGGGAGTGGACGTGACCGAATCGAAGATTGTATCGTTCACGGAGGGTGACGGCCTGTCCCCTTTTCAGGGAGGTATCGGATGGTTGATAGAGGTTCCGCGCTGAGCGGCATCCGGGTCATCGATCTCACGCAGTTCGAGGCCGGCACCTCGTGCACCGAGACGCTGGCGTGGTTGGGAGCGGACGTGATCAAGGTGGAACCGCCTGGTCACGGTGAACAGGGCCGGCGTGCATCGACCGACGTCCCCGGCCTCGACTCCTATTATTTCCTGCTCCTCAACGCCAACAAGCGCTCGGTCACTCTCAACCTCAAACACCCAGAGGGGCGCCGCATGCTCGGGCGCTTGATTGAAAGGGCCGACGTGTTCGTAGAAAACTTCGCCCCCGGCATCATCGAGCGTCTCGGGTTTGGCTACGACGAACTCCGCCGGATCAACCCGCGAGTCGTCTACGCACAAGTCAAAGGCTTCGCGCCCGACGGTCCCTTCGGGACATTCCCCGCGTTTGACATGATTGCTCAGGCGGCAGGTGGCGCCATGAGCCTCACCGGTGACCCGGAGGGCGTGCCTATCAAGCCGGGGCCGACGATCGGTGACACTGGAGCCGGCCTCCATTTGGCGATCGGAATCCTGGCCGCCCTCTTCCAGCGGGAACGGTCGGGATTCGGCCAGCGCGTGGAAGTCGCCATGCAGGAAGCGGTGCTTAACTATTGCCGGATCTCCTTTGCCCGCCAGCTGCTCACCGGCAGTCCGGCCGAGCGGTGGGGGAACCAAAGCCAGCTGGGGATGACGGCCCCGAGCGGCATCTACCCTTGCCGGCCGGGCGGTGCCAACGACTACGTGTTCATCTACACCAGCAGGGCCGGCAACCACCAATGGGAGCGCCTGCTGGGGGTGATCGGACACCTCGATCTGAAGGACGACCCTCGCTTCGGGAACCCGGTAGTGCGGGCTGCCAACGCGGCGGCGATCGACCCGCTGATCTCGGCGTGGACCCGGCAGTACACAAAACGAGAGGCGATGGAGCGCCTGGGTCGGGCGGGGGTGCCCGCGGGGGCGATTTTCGACACCCTTGAGTTAACCGAGGACGAGCATCTCAATCGGAGGGGAGCGATCGTCAGCGTTGATCACCCCACGCGGGGCACGATCAAGATGCCGGGCTGGCCGGTGAAGATGGACCGCTCTTACGTACGGGTCGAGGCGGCCCCCCTGCTCGGCCAGCACAATCGCGAGGTGTACGAGGAACTCCTCGGGCTGGACGGAGTTGCGATGGCTCGACTGGGTGAGGAGGGCGTGATCTGAAGGAGGCTTCGATGACAGGAAACGAGATCTTGGCGCGCTGCCTCAAAGACCTAGGGGTGGAGGCGATCTTCTTCCTGATGGGCGGCCCAATGATCGACTGCGAGAACGCCTGTCTGGGAGAGGGTATCCGAATGATCGACGCCCGCCACGAGCAGGCGGCCGCTATGATGGCCAACGCCTACAGCCGCCTCCGCCGGCGACCAGCGGTTTGCATGGCCTGCAGTGGTCCCGGTACGACCAACCTGGTCACCGGTATCGCCAACGCGTTTGTGGACTCGGCTCCTGTGATTGCGATTGGTGGATCGAGTCCAGTCTCCCATATGGGCATGGGGGCTTTCCAGGAGACCGATCAGGTGGCGATCTTCCGGCCGATCACGCGCTGGGCAGATCGCTGTTTCGACCCCAGACGCATCCCGGAGTTGGTGCGAATGGCCTTTAGCCACGCGTTCGGCTCTCGGCCGGGGCCGGTCTTCCTCGACATGCCGGGAGACATCCTCTACCGAGAGGTTCCAGAGGATCAAGTGCGCTGGGCACCGGCCGCCGTTGGTCGCCAGCGGCCGCCGGGGGATCCTCAAATGGTTGAGCGCGCCCTCGAACTCATCGCCGCCTCCGAGCGCCCGATCTTGATCAGCGGAAGTGGAGTGCTTTGGGCAGAGGCGGAGGTAGAACTGCGGACCCTGGTCGAACGGGGGAAGATCCCATTCTTCACCACCCCTCAGGGACGGGGGGTGATCCCGGAAGACCACCCCCTATGCTTCTTGGGTGCCCGCGGCGCCGGCTGGCGGGAGGCGGACCTTATCGTGCAGGTGGGGACCCGCCAGAACTACGTCATCGGCTACGCTCGGCCACCCCGCTGGAGTTCGGACGCGAAGCTGATCCAGATCGACATCGATCCTGCCGAGATCGGACGCAACCGGCGCGCGGATGCCGGCATCGTGGGCGACGCCAAAGCCGTGCTCGCTCAACTACTTGCCGCCGGTGACGGCGCGCTTCACTCCGAGCGGCGGACGCGCTGGAACTCCTACCTGGCCGGTCTGAACGAAGTGAGGCGGGCCGAGCAGGAAAAGCGAATGTCCGCCGACGGCCGGCCCATTCATCCCCTCCGCCTCTGCAAGGAGGTCCGCGACTTCCTGCCCCCCGACGCGATCCTCTGTGTCGACGGGCAGGAGATCCTCAATTACGCCCGCAGCGCGATTCTCTTCCTTGCGCCGCACAGTCTCAACTCCGGCCCCTACGGCTGCATGGGCGTGGGGCTGCCGTTTGGACTGGGGGCAAAGGTCGCCATGCCGGACAAACTCGTGGTTGTCCTTCATGGCGACGGCTCCTTCGGCCTAAACGCTATGGAGATGGACACCGCCGTCCGGCACCGTCTGCCCGTGATCTGTGTGATCTCGAACAATGGGGGGTGGACGGCCACCGACCGATTCAAAGTCGGCCGCGAGCTCGGCTTCACCCGTTACGACCTGATGTTCGCGCCCATTGGCTGCCACACCGAGCATGTGGAGGACGCCGCTCTCATCCGGCCGGCCTTGGAGCGGGCGGCAGCCAGCGATAAGCCCGCGGTGGTCAATGTCGTCACGGACCCCACCGCCCGGGCCCAGACCGTTCGCTTCGCCGACTACTCAACCTGAGTGGGGATGATCAGAGGGTGCTCCTGCCACTCGAGACCCAGTGCGAGACCGGTTACCCCCCGAAAAGCTGGGCGATAAGCCTGTTGGCAGCCTTACCCGCGTGTTGACTTTCAGCGGCTGGAATGTTCGTGGACGGTGTAGGAGACTGTCCGGCACGCTTCTCCTCATAGAGCCCATCTAGGCGAATGGTCAGCTGTTGAATTTGCTGTCTGACTAAGGTGAGATTATTATCCCTCATCAGTCCCTGGGTGCGCCGCAACGTCTGGATTTCCAACGTCGTCCGTATGATGTCTTGCTGCACTTGCTCGATCGTGCGGATCATATTATGCTCCCTCATTGTTTGTGTATACGCCTTCACAAGCGATCGACAACCGCGCAGCGTTCATAACCCCTTGTTGCCCTGGGGCCAAACGTGCCGGACTGGTTTTCGTCACTTTTCATTCCTTCGATACAATAAACCATCCGTTCGGCTAAACGAGATGGTTGAATGGTCAGGCCCCACGCCGCATGAACGGCAGGGACATTCGTGCTCCTTTCAGGAACCGCCCGTCGCCCTCAGCAGGGTCTCCTGAACCAGGAGCTCGTGGTCCAACGTCCGATCCGGGGGTCGCAGGCCCTCCACAGCGCCGAGGAACGAGTCGAGCTCGAGTGCGTACAGCGTCTGGCGGGACTGCGCCGGCACTGGGACCCGCTGCTCACCTGACGGATACTCGCCTTGGGCCTCGATCAGACACAGTCGGATCGGGCCGGCAGGTTCAAATGGTTCCATGATGGCACTTCCCCGGGTCCCGTAGACCTCGAACCGGCGGGCGGTGGGCGGCGGCTCCATCGCCGAGATGTCCACTACGGCCAAAGCGCGCGGGTAGGAGAAGATTCCCAAGGTGTTGTCGGGGAAGCCGGGCAGGGCAACGCCGTTGCTACGCAAGAACGCCCGGACCTCCTGTGGGCGTCCGAGCATCCACACGATCTGATCCAGCATGTGTCCCGCAAGATCGAAGAAGATACCTCCAGCATGGCGGGCGATCACCCGTTGCGCAGCCTCTGGAATCCACGTCGACATGTGCGCCCGTACGGCGAAGACCTCGCCGAGCAGGCCGGACCGCGCCCAGCCTACGATCCGCTGGAAGCCACCATGGTACCGGAACATATAGCCGACCTGGATGAGCAGACCCCGCGTGCGGGCCAGCGTCACCACTCGCTGCCAGCCCTCCCAGTCATCGCCCGGAGGTTTGTCGTACCAGACGTGCTTCCCGGACCGAACGACCGCCTCCGTCTGCGCGAGGCTCTCGTCGTTTCGGCCTTCGGAGGCGACGGCGATGATTGTCGCATCTTCGAGCACGGGCGCGGGCCCATCGAACCATCGCACGCCCTCATAGGGACTGCCCGGGCCGTCCAGCTCGCCCCGCCGCCCCGCGTCCGGCTCAATGACGCCGACGAGCTCGACCCGGGGATGCCCGCGCATTGCCTGGAGCTTTCCCGCCGCGTGTCCGTGCCGGGTTCCGTACTGCGCCATCCGAATCCGTCCCATGGCGCCTCCATGTGCCGCCTCACGACGACGACGGCAGGTCCCGGTCGTCGTCTCCCCACATGCGCTCGCCCCGCAGCAAGAAGGCGCGGATGTCGTACCGTCCAGGCCGCTCAGGGATCAGGTGTCCCGACTCCACCATCAGGTCGAGGGGATTCACCCGCGTCTTGAGCGGGAGCACGACCTTCTCGTGACACCGGGCCGACTCGTAGATGGCGTGGATCATCTCCAGCGCCTTGTACCCGTTCTCGCCGCGGCCGCGATGGCTCACAACGGCGCCCTCGATCCAATCCGCCAACTCGTCAGCCTGCGCAGCCGCACCCTCCCGCCACTCGAAGCGGCTCCCCTCGTCGGCGAGCCGGTAGAACTTTCCATCGGGCTGCTGCGTCTGCCACACGCCTCCCGTCTCCCGGTTCAGGAGATGGAGATGTTCCGTCGTGAGCGTGATCATGCCGTCCGTGCCGTAGATGTGCGCCCCCTGGAACAGGGCCGGCCCCACATCCGACAGAATCGCGGCCCGCGCACTCCGCTCGAACTCGAAGACCGCGACGGCGCAGTCCTCGATCCGCGTCGTCCGCTCGTAGCGGTCCGTCTTTCGCTCGATGTTCCCCATGACCCACCGGCACTCGTCGTCGGCCAGCAGATAGCGGAACATATCGGTTTGATGAGACGAGTAATTAGGGAGTCCCTGCCCTCCGAAGCTCAGCAACAGCGAGACACGACCGATGGCTCCATTCGCGATCAGCTCGCGCGCGAGCGTGTAGGCCGGAAGGAAGCGCCGCTGGTGGCCGATGACCAGCTTTGTCTGATTGCGGTGGCACGCGATAAGCATTTCATCGGCGCGTGCGATCGTCTCCGCCATCGGCTTCTCGCACAGGATCGCCTTGGGATGCCGCGCCGCGGCGGCGATGGTCCACGTCGCGTGGCCCGTATGCCACGTGCAGACGGACACGACATCGAGCCGCTCGCCATCTAACATGGCGGAGGGATCCTTGTAATGCACCGTGCGGAGGCCGAACTGCTTGTCGATCTCCCCCATGGCCTCCGCATCGAGATCGGCGAGCGCGACGATCTCGTAGCGCCCGCTAGCCAGGTAGCCGTCGACGTGATTCCGCGCCATCTTGCCGCAGCCGATGACGCCCACGCGGAGGCGCGGCGCGGCCGGCGCTTTGCGTCTCTCCCCTGTCCCCCGAGCCCCCGCGGATCGCCGCCTGGGCTCTCGTGACCGCCGTCTCGACTGCGCCCCTGAGCTCATCCTTTGATGGCCCCCATCGTCAAGCCTCCCGCCAGGAACCGTTGGACGACCAGTGAAAGCGCAAGGATCGGCACCGTGATGATCGTGGCGGCCGCCGTCAGCCCGCCCCAGTTGACGTCCTCGAACGAGACGAAGCTGTAGACTGCCATCGGGAGCGTAATCGTGTCTTTGCCGCCGAGGATAAGCACGAAGATGAAGTTGTTCCAGGAGGCAATAAAGCTAAGGATCGTCGCGGCGACGATCCCCGGCAGGCTGAGGGGGAGTACGATCCGTGCAAAGGTGGCCACTCGCGAGCAACCGTCGATCAGCGCCGCGTCCTCGAGATCCCGCGGGATGTCTTCGAAGAACCCCGCCATGATCCAGACGATCATCGGGAGCACTACGATGATGTGGGTGAGGATGATGCCGACATGGGTATTGATCAAGCCGAGTTGGCGGTAGATCACGAAGAGAGGCACCAGGAACGCGATGCCCGGTAAGATCCGCGCGGTCAACACGAAGAATCCGAGCGCCGCCTGGCGGTGGCGCGCCATGCTGTAGGCGGCGGGCAGCCCGCAGACCAGGCCGACGCCGACGGCGGAGACCGCGATGATTGTGCTGTTCAGCATATACGAGAAGAACGAGTTCTTGGTGAACACGTCGATGTAGTTTTGGAGGGTCGGCCTGAACACCCATAGCGGCGGATAGGCTGTCACCTGGACGTTGCTCTTGAAGGACGACAGGATCATCCACCCGAGGGTGAAGAGAAAGAAGAGGAGAAGACTCGACAGGGTGACGTAGAACACTACGCCTTCAATGATCCTCGCCACGCGCCGCCTCGCGCGGGGACTCACCGTCCGCTGCGGCATTCGCCCGCCTCCCGTCTCAGGCCCACGCGCGCTCCCGGGCCTTGATCCACGCTACACTCGCTACCGCCACGATCAGCGTGAAGACCACGATCACCGCGGAGCCGTACCCCAGGTCCAAATACTTGAACGCCTGGCTGTACGCGTAGATGTACAGTGTCTCGGACCCGAAGCCGGGCCCACCCGCCGTCATCACCCAGATGAGGTCGAACACCTTGAGCGCGTCGATGGTGCGGAACATCAGAACAATGACCAGGACCGGCCGCAGAAGCGGGAGCGTGATCCGTGTGAAAATCTGCCAGCGCGACGCCCCGTCGATCATGGCCGACTCGAACGGTTCCAGCGGGAGCGACCGCAGGCCCGCCAGAAGGATGAGCATCGCGAACGGCGCGAAGTGCCAGACGTCGACCATCACGATGGTAGGAATTGCCAGTCGGGCGTCGGCGACCCAAAGACTCGGGGGCAGGCCGACGAACCGGAGGAAGTAGTTGAGCACGCCCAGGGTCGGGTTGAACATCATCATCCACACGAGGGAAGTCGCTACGGGCGTCGCGACCATCGGCAGCAGGAATGCCGTGCGCGCCCACCGGACACCGCGGAAGTCGCGGTTCAGGATGAGGGCCATCACCATGCCGAGGACGATCGATCCGGTAACTGAGAGCACAGTGAAATAGACGGTGCGCCCGAACGCGTCCCAGAAGCGACTGCTCGCGAACACGCCGACATAGTGCGCCAATCCGATGTTCGCATAGTGCTTGAGCGTCAGATCGTACCGCCGCGTACTCAGGAGAAGGGTGTAGACGAGCGGGTAGACGATGAGGCCGAGAACGAGCAGTAACGTGGGCAGTGGAAACAACACGTGCAGGTGCCGGTCGACGAAAGCCACCGCCCGGGCGCGGCGGGACGACGGATACCCCCGTGCCGGACCGACCCAGGGGCCGGCGGCCGGAGCTGAGTCGCGGGACGTCAAGACTTCTTAGCGCGCTCCTCCTTCAGCAGCTCGACGCACTCGTTGTAGGCGACGTTGAGGGCGGCCTTGACGTTGCCCCCCTGAATGGCTGTGACGATGACCTGACCGATGTAGTCGCGGGCCTTGGAGACATTGGTAATCGACAGGGGCGCCGCCCCCGGGTAGTTGATCTGGGCCGACGCGCGGCCCGCCTCCAGGAACTCCGGGTCGAGCGCCTTCACGACCTCAGGATCGCCCCAGGCCGACTGGCGGGGCGCCAGGCCTCCTTTGAGCATGTACTGCTTAGACGTCTTCCGATCGCTCATGTACTGCACGAGGTACCAGGCCGGGGCTTTCTGCTTCGTGAGGCCGGAGATCGCGAGCCCGTTCACCCCGGGCGCGTAGGCGGACAGCTTTCGCCAGTCACCCGACCGGGGGCCCTGGGGGGCCACGGCGTAGCCGACCTTGTTCACGATCGCGGATTTCGACGGGTCGGAAAAGATCGTGATGAACGTGATGTCATCGAAGAGCATCGCCGCCCGTCCCTGGCTGAAGATGCTTGTGACCTCGGCCCAATGATTGTTCACTGACCCCGGAGGCCCATACTCACGCAAAATCGATCCCCACCATTCGAAGGCGGCTTGGGCTTCCGGCGTGTTAAAGGCCACATCGCCGCTCTGGCGATTGAACCACTGCCCACCAAAATCGTAGAGGACGGGGGCAAACATCGACGTGGCGGCGGCGCCCTTGCCCCGGAGCACGATCCCGAAGACCTGCTTGTTGGTGCCCTGGTAGATCACCTTGGCGGCATTTCGGACATCCTGCCATGTCTTGGGGCGCTCGAGCTTGAACTGCTGGAAGAGATCCCGCCGGTAATAGAGAATCGGCAAGGCCGAAGCGCGGTCAGGGACGATCGGGATCTGTCCCTCGACCGTGGCCGCCTCGCGCAGGTTGGGAAGGAAGTCGTTCCAGGCGAACTCCGGGTTGGTTACCTCGGCGTTTCCGATCATTGGTCGTAGATCGGTATACCAGCCCGAGGTGAAGAACTGCCGGCCCTCTTGGCCGTAGTAGCTCAAATAGACATCGAGGTCGGTCGTGCCGGCCAGGTGCTCCACCTTCACCTTCTGGCGCCACAAATCCTCGGGCAGCATCTCCCACTGCACCTTGATCCCGGTCAGCTGTTCGAATTCGGACAGCCGAGCCTCCTGGATCTCCGACAGCGGGAATTTGAGGGTGAGCACGCGCAGCTTGGCTCCAGCGTGCTTTCTCCAGTCGAACGCGGCCCCAGCCGCGGAGACCGGAGAGCCGGCCCGGTTCAAGGCGGCCAGTGCCGAACCGCCGGCGAGGGCGACGGTACCAAGGAATCGGCGCCGGGAGAGATGGATCGCCATGGCTCGTCCTCCTCTGGTCTCGGCAATCGGTACCGCCCACACTCGGCCCGGGAGATCTGCGCCGTGCCGGCAGCGTGAGAGCGGATCGAGTATAGTCCAAGGCGCCACACGCGTCAACCGGAGTTCGCACTTTCCGAGCAACAAGATCCCGCTCTCGCGCCGCCCGATGCGTCC
>DASSXJ010000278.1 GCA_035703895.1 bacterium
CTGCTGCTGGTCACGGCGGGCCTCTTCTTCATCCAACAGCACCTGCTGAGACGCGGCCGCTTCACCACGGTCACCGGCAAGGGAGGCGTCCGACAACCCTTCCTGCTGGGGCGCTGGCGCTGGCCGATCTTCGCGCTGTGCATGGTGCCGCCGCTCTTCTCGCTCATCCTGCCGTACGCGGCGCTGCTGGCCACTTCCCTCTCCCGCGCATGGGGGAGAGGACCGGTGCCCGGGAATCTGACGTTCGCGTGGTACCGATGGGCGTTGGTCGAAAACCAGGGGGCGCGCCACGCCATTGCGCACAGCCTCTCCTACTCTGCGGTCGCGGCGACGATCGCCACACTTCTTGCCGTCTTTACCGCCTACGTCGTCAGCCGCCGTCTCCTCCCCGGGGCCCGGATCCTCGGCTACGTGGCGATGGCGCCGTTCGTCGTGCCGGGCATCGTGCTGGCGATCGGCTTCTTTACCGCATACGCCCGGCCCCCATTCGTCTTATATGGAACGGCCTGGATGCTGATCGTGGCGTTTGCGACCCGCTTCTTGCCGATCGCCTTCTCGGGCAGCGAGTCGGCCCTCCGGAGCATCGATCAGGAGTTGGAGAACGCGGCCCGCACGCTTGGCTCGGGACCGCTCCTGACGTTTCGACGGATCACGTTACCACTGCTCCGGCGCAGTATTCTCGCCAATTGGATCATCGTGTTCATCCCGTCATTGCGGGAGCTGAGTTCCGCGGTCTTCCTCTTTACGCCGGCCACGGCCGTCATTACCAACGTGATCTTCGACCTCTCCGACGAAGGCAACTTCGAGCCCCTCTCGGCGCTCGGCATCATCATGATGGCAATCACGTTTTGCCTGGTCGCCGTGGCGTACCGTCTCTTCGGCGGTGCCGTCTTCGCGCAGCGCCAGCGCGCCTGAGGGAGCCCGATGGCGCAGATCCGGCTGGTCGGTCTGGAAAAGCGGTACGGCACGACCCCGGCACTCTGCGGCATCACCCTCGCGGTCAGCGATGGCGAGCTGCTCGCGCTTCTCGGGCCGTCCGGCTGCGGCAAGACGACGACGCTGCAGATTTTGGCTGGGTTTCTCGTCCCCGACGGGGGCGAGGTTTGGGCGGGCGATCGCCAGATCTCCTCTCCTCAAGGCGTCGTGCCGCCCGAGCGCCGCCAGATGTCACTGGTCTTTCAGAGCTACGCCCTGTGGCCCCACATGACCATCTTCCAGAACGTGGCCTTTGGCCTGGAGATGCGCCGGCTTTCGCGCGAGGAGATCGCGCGCCAGGTGCAGCGTATCCTCGCGGTGGTCAACCTCACGGGCTATGAGCAGCGCTACGCCCATGAGCTCTCGGGGGGACAGCAGCAGCGGGTGGCCCTGGCACGGGCGCTCGTCGTTCAGCCTCACACCCTCCTCCTCGACGAACCGCTCTCCAACCTGGACGCCAACCTGCGCGAGCAGATGCGCTTCGAGATCCGACGGATTCACCAAGAGACCGGGATCACGACCGTCTACGTCACGCACGATCAGGCCGAAGCCCTGGTGATCGCGGACCACGTCGCCGTGATGAACAGCGGCCGAATCGAGCAGGTCGGCACGCCGGAGGAGATCTACGAAAGGCCCCAGTCCCGCTTCGTCGCCTCGTTTATCGGCCAGGCCAATTGCCTCGCCGGCCGCGTGGTTGGGCCGGGGCTCGTCCGGTGCGGTGAGTTGGAGGTCCGCGCGATCGACCACAGCCAGTTCCGCCCGGGGGACGAGGTGGTGCTCTGTATCCGTCCGCATGCCCTCCGCGTGCATGGCGCGACCGGCACGCCCTCGGCCGGAACCAATACCGCCATGGGCCGGCTGATACAGTCGGCATACTTGGGCGATCTGCAAGACCTCCGGATCATGCTGCCTGGAAACCTGCAAATCCGGGTCCTCACCATGAACCGCCATCGCTACCGGCCCGACGACCAACTGCTGGTGGAGCTTCCCGCGGAGGCGTGCCGGCTCGTGCGGGGTTAGCGATCTGGAACGGAACAGCTCACGGCGCGCGCCTGCCCCGGAAGCCTTGCAGTGCCCGCAGGTACATGATCTGTCCTGCGTGGTAGACATCGTGGGTTGTCGTCCGGACCACCCGCACCGCGAGCGGTTGAGTCGCCCCGCCCTTGTACCAGACAATCTGTTGGGAGAGCCCCGCATCATCGAGGGCTTGTGCTCGGGTGAGGAACTGGGTAGAAATCTCTAGGAGCGTTCGGCGATCCCTCTCCCAGTCGGCCTCACTCCCGGCCACTTCCTTCCAATCACCGGCGGCCAGCTGCTCCCCATCGGGCGGGTCCCCGTCCCAAGCGTCGAGCACCCCCTGCTTCCAGAGGATGAGGTGGCGGACGATCTGCCAGATGGAATGTCGTTCCGGAGCAGGCCTCCAGGCTGCCTGCGCGGCCGTCAGGCCCTCCAGGGACCCTCTGAGGGGTGGTTGCCATTGCCAGTCCTCATCTTCCAGGGTCGTATGTACATGGTCGACCACGAGCTGCTTGAGCGTAAGTGCAACCTCGTGACTCATCTTCGCCTCCGTGACCGTCACTAACGCCTGCGCCAGGATGACCGACGCGGCGGGAGCCTAGCCGCGCCTACTTGTTGACCGTCATCGTCGGCTTCGCCGCCGCCGAGTCCGCCACGATGAAGTTGGCGTACATGCCCAGCAGCGCATGCCCGGGGAACCCGCAGATCATCAGATACTTTCCCGCCTTGCTTGCCGTGAACTGCACGGTGGCCGTCTGTCCCTTTGTGATTCCTGCCTGCGGATCCTTGATCTGCGCGCCGGGAAAGGCCGGAGCGCTGAGGGCGGTGGCGGGCAGCGGGTTGGTGGGCGGAATGATCTGCAGACTGTGGGGCAGCGTTCCCTGGTTCTTAAAGGTGATCTGCACCATGGCGCCGAGCGGCACCGTGAGGACCAGCTGTCCTTTGATGGTCCCGTTGAAGTTCTGCTCACCGTTGGCCGGGGTCTGCGCCGCGACGATCGTAAATGGCGCGGCCACGGCGCTCAAGCCGGGCGCGGCGGCACCGAGCACGCCGAGCACTCCAACCAGCAGTGCGACTCCGATGACTCGCTGTGCGCTTCGCATCGTGCCTCCCTTCGGATTCCTCCATCCCGCTCTCACCATCATACGTTCCGTCCCATTGTACGTCTCGTCACGACGTGCCGTTCCACCCTGTCACAAAACTCGCCTTGGCCCGGTCTCAATACATGAGATCACACCCTGCGTACGCAGCGAGCCTGGATCTCAGATTTGACAACCTCTAGTACACGCTCACGGGCCATGGAGCGAGAGGAGCGAGAGATGAAGCTCACAATCTTCGCGGCGACCGGCGGTATCGGTCGGCAAGCCCTCGAGCAGGCCGTCGCCGCAGGTCACGAGGTCACAGCAGTCGTACGAAACCCGAAGAAGCTGTCCGCAA
>DASSXJ010000279.1 GCA_035703895.1 bacterium
TGTTTCGCCGATCGGCTGCCCCCGGAGATCTCCAGCTGATAGACATCCACGCTGAATACGCGCACGTCGGTGCGTGCGGGTGAGGTGATCACGCGCACCCGGCCGTCGCGGGTGGTCTCCCAGCGCGTGTCGGAAGGCTTGACCACCTTTTTGCGCGCATCGACGCCGGGCGTCCACAGGCGGGACCAGTCTTCCGGCGGCCCGAAGCGGTCGCCGTCCGCCACAGGGCCACTCCGGCCCTGCTGAATGAGGCCGAGGTACATATACGCCGCCTTCGCTTTCAGGGCCAGCGCCAGCGCGCGCCGCTCGGGGTCGGCGTTATAGTGTTGGTGTACGGAGTCGTTGTGCACGATCACGAGGTCGTCCTTCTCCCAGTCGTACCGCCGGCCGTCGTGGATCTCGTACCCGCGGCCTTCGAGGATATAAAACGCCGCCTCGTTCTGGTGGCCGTGCCCGCGGTTGGCGCCGCCGGGCGCGAGCTCCACGAAGTGCACCTGAAGGGTCTGCGTGAGAAAGGGCTCATCGCCCGGCCCCAGGACCCACGAGGCCCGAGAGCGATCGGAGCCGTCCGAGTAGGCGAGGCTGGCGTGGTCCACCTCTGTCCTGGCGCGGGGAACCCGGGGCGCCGCCCGCTGCCGCCGTCGGAATTCGGCGAGGCCATACGTCTCCGAGGTGATCCCCCGGAGAAACACGCGGCCTTCGTTGTCGCTCACCTGCTTCCACCTCCTGGAGGTGCTGCCGGGTTGAGCCTAATTGTCATATTATTATACTGAACTATCGCGACGAACGCTGTCGCCATTGAGTGGGGACCTTATGGCTGTCGTCTGTCTGAACGGGCTCACGCCGGCTGCGATCACATTCAAGCCGCTGCAGGAAGTCTTGGCGAACACGCCCCTGGTCCTTCACGACCTCGCGGTGTACTCGGACAAGCTGGGCGAAGACTACGGGCTGGAGACCGAATTTGAGGCATTGGAACAGGCGATCGACGCAGCGGGCGATGATCGTGCCCACCTCATCGGCTACTCCGCAGGCGCAAGTGTCGCCATCGGGTACGCACTCAGCAATCCCCGACGCGTTCGCTCCATTGCCGCTGTGGAACCACCGTTCATTGGAAACGATTCGTCCTGGGGCAACGAATATCGAGCATTCCTGACCCGACTCGACCGGGCGCTGATTGAGCTTCAGGGTGCTGAGCGCCAGCGCGCGTTTGTTCGTGCGCTCATAACTCCATGGCGCACTTTGCCGGCTCCAGGTGAGCCTCCTGCCTGGCTGGCGCACCGTTCCCATAGGCAGGAGTATTTATGGCAGAGCCTTCGCCGTACACCTGGCCCTTACGACAACCTCGATCGTCTCTCGTGCCCTATATATGTCCCGGTCGGTGATCAAACTCATCCCGCTTTCAAGGAAATCGCGGAGCGATTGGCGGCAATGTGCAAAGCCCGTGTCGAAGTCTACGCGGAACTGGATCATTTCACGGCAGCCCACCAGGCTCAGCCCGTCCGCTTTGCGCGTGCACTGGGGACGCTCTGGGGGTGAATTCACC
This sequence comes from bacterium, assembly GCA_035703895.1. Taxonomy (NCBI): domain Bacteria; species bacterium. The sequence goes on from DASSXJ010000279.1 coordinate 1,544, forward strand.
CGTGCCGTGCATTAAGAAAATATGAGGAGGCCGTCATGTCGGTGCGCGTCGGAACGCTCGCAATTGACGATGGCGCCCAGGTTTTCTATGCCAAGGATCGGCAGTTCTTCTCGCGGACCGGCATCGACGTGGACATCCGACCGATGCCGAACGGACCTGAGATCGCGGCGGCTGCGGCAGTCGGCGACATCGACGTCGGATTTTCGAATCTGTTCGCGCTTGCCGCGGCCTTCACGCGCGGCGCCCAACTGCGGCTCATCGCTCCAGGTCAGTTGTTTTATGCGGGGGAGCAATCGCTCGCGATAATCGTGCGGACGGATTCTCCGTACCGAACCGGGAAGGATCTCGACGGCAAGAAGATCGGTGTGAGAGTATCCAATAGCCTTGTCGGCGTCGGTGCCAAGGCTTGGGTCGATCAACACGGCGGCGATTCGAATACGATCCAGCTCGTGCATCTCCCGGGAGAGCGACATGCGGAGGCGCTCGAGCAGGGAGAGGTGGATGCCGTCAGCACGTCGCTCACCGACGTCCCGGTGCCGAAGAGGGGGACGAAGCGGATCATCGGTTACCCGACCGACGCGATCGCACCTCGTTTCATCGGTGCCGGATGGTACGCAAGGGCCGATTGGATCGAGGCACATCGCGACGTCGCTCGCCGGTACGCAGAGGCCATCGTGCGGGCGGGCCAATGGGCAAATGCGCATCCAACCGAGTCCGGCCAAATCCTGATGAAGTACACGCACCTGACGCCGGAAGGATTGGGGGCCCTCGGGGAACATCGTGTACGGTATGGCGAGGTGCTTGATCCCGCACTGATCGATCCCCTGATCGCCGTCGCTGCCCGTTACAATGTCATCCCAAAGGTATTTCCGGCGCGGGACCTCGTCGCTACCAACCTCGACCCTTAGAGGCACGCCAGAGGCACGCCCCGCAGGGAACGGCGCCGCTCGGGAGCAATACAGATGTGTGCGAGGACGAATCCCACCCATCGCCGTAGCGATCGCTGCGGTGCTCTTCGCCGCCGTGACCGCCCCCGCCGCGCCTGAGCCGGCAGCGCTCCGATTCGCCGTCGTGGGGGGGAGCCCCAGTTTCACCGCGATCTGGCTGGGGGTCGACAACGGGATCTTCGAAAAGTACGGCGTGCGGGTCACCCCCCAGAAGATGACCGGATCCGTGGCCCTCGAAGCGCTGTTGAGCGGGGACGTCGACATCGCGGCGGACGGCCAAACGATGGTCCAGGCCGATCCGACAGGCGCGAACCTGGCCTTTGTGGGAGCGTTGCAGAACGAGTTTTCGGGGTTCATCGTCTATGCGCAGCCCAACGTGCACTCCTTTCACGCCCTGAAAGGCCAGGTGGTCGCGGGGACGACGCCCGCGGCCACCGCGACGTTCGCGATGAGCAATGCGCTCAGGAAGGCCGGCCTCAACCCCGCGACGGATGTGAAGTGGATCTACCTCGGTACCCCCGCCGGCCAGCTCGCCTCACTGGAGAGGGGCCTGATCGCCGCCGCGGCGCTGACCTGGCCGTCCAACTTCGACGCGGAGAAAGCGGGCCTCAGCAAGCTCGCGGACCTCAAAGCGTGGCACCTTCCCGCCGCCGCTACGAACCTGGCGGTCAAACGCGAGTGGGCCGCCAAGAATCAGCAGACCCTCGTGGCGTTCCTCAAGGGGCTGATCGAAGCGACCGCCCTCGCCAAGTCCGACAAAGCCGCGGCCGGAAAAGTGATCGCGAAGTATCTGCAGCTCGCCGACAAGACGTTGGTGGACGCCGCCTACGCGCGGTTCGCCGACGTGTGGCCAAACCCCCCGTACATCACCAAGGAGGCGGTCGCCGAAGCCATTCGCGATGTCCCGAGCCCCGAGGCCAAGAGACACACCCCGGCCGATTTCATCGACAACGCCGCCCTTGACGCGATCGTGAGCAGCGGCTTCGCGAATCAGTTCATGAAGAAGTAGCGCGGGCTCACGCGGGGCCGTGTCGCCGCGGCGGTCGCGCGGTCGGGGCTGCTGGGGCTCGATGGGCTGTTAGAGGTCGCGGAGATCGGGGCGGTCGACCAGCTCAATCTTGACGCCATCGGGATCACGAATGATGCCGATGCGGCCGATCCCGGTGCCGGCGGGCTTGGGGGTCCCCGGCTCGGCGGCGACCCCCAGAGCTGCAAAGCCTTCGAGGGCGCTGTCCACATTGTCGACCCTGAGAGCGATGTGGCCAAAGATGTCGCCGGTGTCAGGTGTCGGTCGGTGCAACAACTCCACCACGTCATAGTTGAGGTTGAAGTACAGGATGGTGAGGTGCGTCTGCTCGACATACATCTGCTTGAGCGGATTCATGCCCAGCCCGCGGCCGTAGAAGTCCCGTGCCGCGACGAGATCGTTTGCGCGTACCGAGTAGTGGTCGAACGATTTGATGATCCGGTGCGCGATGGGTGCCGTCCGAAAGTCGACCTCGCGCTGGAGGAGCTCAACGCGGGCGCCATTCGGGTCCCCCAGGAAGCCGAGGCGCCCGACCCCCGTGCCGGCGACCTTGGGCTTGACCAGCGGCTCGCATCCGGAGTCGACCAGCGCGCGGTAGTCGGCGTCGAGGTCGTCGGTCATGAACGCGATGTGGGTGATCCCAAAGACCTCGTGGGCCGCCGGCTCGCGACGATGCAGCAGCTCGATCATTCCCCCGGATATCTGCAGGTAGACGACATCGGTTTGGTTGGAAGGGATGACGTTCCGCAGAACCACCTGTGCCCCGAGCACATCCTGGTAGAAGGTGAGGGACTTCTCCAAATCTCGAATGACGATGCCGAAATGGTTGAGTTCATAGATCATGGTGCACCACAGTTCCAGTAGGTTCCACGCTCTACCTGCTCGCGAAGGTCCTCAGCCGGCCGTCTCTCGCGTCGCTGATCACTCAGCCGGCGCCGGTCCACGGCGTCACCGTGATGTCGGGGATGTGGAGCCGGCTCGGACGATCCAGCAGCCAGGCGAAGATCTCCGCGATGTCGGATGGCTGCAACATCAGCGCTCGCTCTTCCCGCGATGGAGGCGTGAGCTTGTGATCCCAGATGCTCGTATTGACCGGGCCGGGGCTCACCGATGTGATGCGAATGCCGGAGTTGCGGTACTCGTCGATGAGGGCGTCGGTCAGCGCTCTGGCCCCAAACTTGGAGGCCGCGTAGAGGCTCACGCCCGCCGTGCTCCTGAACGCGGCGGTTGACAGGACATTGAGGATGTACCCACCCCCGGCCGCCTGGAGATGCGGCAACACCGCCCGGCACATCAGGTACGTGCCGGTCAGGTTCGTGGTGATGATCCGGTTCCACTCTTCGGGGGTCGTGTCCACCAGCCGCCGGCGTGCGTTCATGCTGACGCCCGCGCAGTTGACCAGCACATCGATACGGCCGTATCGTTCCATGACCTCGGCAACCGCGGCCGCGACATCTTGATCCCGGCTCACATCTGCCGCGACCCCCACGACCCGGTCGCGCAGGTGGGCGTCGAGGGTGTCGAGGGCGGCATCGAGTCGCTCCCGGTCGCGGGCGACGGCCGCCACCCTCATCCGCCGAGCGGCAAGGACGCCTACGGTCGCGAACCCGATACCCCGGCTGCCACCGGTCACGATCGCGACCCGCTCCGACACCTGCACCATCACCCCTTGAGCGCTCCCTCGCTGAGCCCCCGGACGAGCACCCTCTGCGAGAGCGTGAAGACGATGACCGCGGGGATGCTCATCATGAGCGACGCCGCCATGAGCTCCCCCCAGCGGATGCCGTTCTCATCGATGAAGAAGGCCAGCGCGACGGACAGCGGCCGCCGATCCAAGCCCTGTGTGAAGACGAGCGCGAACAGGAACTCGTTCCAGGCGAGCACGAACGAGTACATGGCGGCCGCCACCAACGCGGGCTTCGACATGGGCAGCACGATCTGCCAAAGCAGACGCGGGATCGTGCACCCGTCGACCACCGCCGCCTCTTCGATCTCAACGGGGATCCTGTCGAAGAAGCCCTTGACCAACCAGATGGATACCGGGAAGACCACCATCAGATACACCAGGACCAGCCCCGGCAGGGTATTCATCAGGTGGAGATTGCGGAGGATGATGAAGAACGGGACGATTACGACCACGCGGGGAAACAGCTGGGTGAAGAGCACCGACCAGAGCAGGGTGTTGCGACCCGGGAAACGGAAGCGGGAGAACCCGTATCCGCCGAGCACCCCAACCGCCAGGGCGATCGCGGTGGTTGAGGTCGACACGATCAACGTATTGAAGAATCCGCGAATGATCGCGTGGTTGTGGAGGACCGAGATGAAGTGTTCGAAGGTGACCGGATCGGGAATCCACTTCGGCGGGAACGAGTACTGATCGTTCATCGTCTTGAGCGCGGTGCTCACGCCCCAGATCAGCGGCATGATGCTGAAGAAGACGAAGAGGAGCCCAGACGCATAGACCAACGCGTACTGCCCGACGCGGCCGGTCTGTCTCCTGGTGGCGAGCGGCCAGGTCGCCGTCTGGCCGCGCTCGGGCTGCGTCATCGCGGCGCCTGCTTGATCTGGCCGCCCGAGTTGGCGGCGGTGTAGATCGCCAGCAGGGCCAGCGCGCCAAGAAACAGGAGCACGCTCAGGGCGGAGGCCCCGCCCAGGTTGAAATCGGCGAATCCGGCCCTGTAGATCGCCAGGCTCCAGGTCTGCGTTGAGTTCGCGGGGCCACCGCCGGTCATCACGGTCAGGGTGTCAAAGGAGTTGATGGCACTGACCGTCTCCAGGACCAGGGCGATGACGAGAACGCCCTTGACCGCCGGCACCGTGATGAAACGGAAGAGCTGCCACCAGTTGGCCCCATCGACCTCGGCCGCTTCATAGTGCTCCCCGGGCACGCCCTGCAGGCCGGCGAGGATCAGCAGCATGATGAAGGGGAAACCCGCCCAGGAGTACGCGACCATCACGGCCGGAAGCGCCGTGCCCGGATCGCCGAGCCAGTTGTGGGCCGCGCCGGCCAGGCCCCACGCCCTGAGGGTTTGGTCGAGAATACCGGTGTCGCTCTGCAGGATCCAGCGCCAGAGGTTGGCGGCCACCACCGACGGAATCGTCCAGGGCAGGACGACCAACACGCGCATCCAGGTCGTGCCCCGGACCTTGGCATTGAACACGAGGGCGGCCAGAAACCCGAGGATGAAGCGCAGGACGACCGTGCCAACCACCCACCAGATGGTGCGCTGCAGGAGCCTGCCGGTCGCAGGGTTACCGAGGATGTTGATAAAGTTGCCCAGGCCGACGAACGTCGTCTCGAAGGTCGGCAGCCGCACCGTCGAGACACTGAACCATAGGGTCTCGAGCGTCGGATTGACCATCATGACGGCGATGAGCACCACGGCGGGCAGCACCAGAACGTACCCGGGCCCCCATTTCTGCAGCGCGACGCGGCGCCTCGCTGTCAAATCCTCCCCGACATGTACCGGGCGAAGTGCGGAATGGCCACTTCCGGCTCCTCGATCTCCGGGTGCCACGCCTTCTCCCACTCGAAGTCCACGTAGCCGTTGTAGTTCGCCGTCTTGAGCACCTCGAGGAATGAAGGAATGGGTGCCGTTCCTTCACCCGTCAGGACGAGATCGAAGCCCTCCGCGGATGATCGGGTCGAGTCCTTCACATGGACGAGCTTGACGCGTTGACCAAGCTGTGCCCACGTGTAAGCGCCCGACTCTCCGTGCCGGTACGTATGCAGCGTGTCCCAGAGGATCCCGAGGTTCCCGGTCGCCCCGCGAGAGAACAGATCGCGGATGCTCTCAGACGTCGAGAACTGATCGTGGGTCTCGAGCAGGGCTGTCACGCCGCGCGCGCTGAGTTCGTCCGCCACCTTGCTGAGTCCCTTGGCGATCGCGTCGACGGTGGCGTCCCGGTCCTGGTTCCCCGGGATCGGGCCCCCGAAGACTCGGAGGTAGGGAGCCCCCAGCCCTTCGGCGATCCCGCACAGGACCCTCGACGACTCCAGCTGTTTCCGGCGTTCGCCCTCATCGAGTGAGTTCATTCGGACGCTGGTGTCGATGCAGACGACCTGAATGCCGCTGTCGTCGAAGCGCCGCCGGGTCTCGCCGATCGTTCTGGGCGAGAACTCGTCCAGCTTCGGCAGGTCCACCTCGCCGCGCATGAACCGAATCTCCACACCGGAGAAATTGTTGTTCTTGGCGAGTGCAATGACCTGGTCGATGTCGTAGCCGGGACACCCCAGGGTGCTGAATCCGAGTTTGATCACGGCGTGTGCGCCTGGATCGCGTCGATCTGCTTTGCCATGGAATCCGCCGCCTGCTGCGGAGTCAGCTGCCCGACCAGGATCCGTTGCGCTTCCGTGATGATCACCGTCTGGATGCCGGCCCAGTTGGCGATGCCGGGAAGCGACCTGGCGTCCTGCAGGGCCTTCGTGAAGATGGCGTACTTCGGATCATTCCACGGCGGAGCATTATAGACCGACAAGCGCGCCGGGGTGCGGTTCATCAGCTTGCCCATATTCACCGGCTTGGCGAGCCACAGGAGGAATGTCCGAGCGGCGCCCGCGTTCCTGGCACCGACCGGCACGCCCATGGTCCAGCCTCCGGACCTGTTGACTTTATCCGGCGAGAGCACCATGCCCCACCGTAATTCCCGGTGCTTCGAGAGCTCGTCGATAATGTTCGAGGACCCCGTGACCATCCCGAGCTTGTTGGCCTCAAACAGGGGAACGAGGTCGCGGGTCGTCGAGAAATTCGGGGTCCCCTGCGGGGCGACGTGGTATTTGGTGTAGAGGTCGGACCAAAAGGCCAGGCCCTCGACGCTCTTGGGGGAGTTGATCGTCGCCTTAGTGTTGTCCTTGCTGAGGAAATCCCCGCCGTGCGCCCAGATGCTGGCGGCCAAGAGATCCATGACATTGGACGGGTCGCTGATGTCCGCGGCGACACCGACACCGTACTGCCCCGCAATCGTGACCTTCCGTGCGATCTGCAGCATGTCGTTGTAGGTCCAACCGTCGGTTGGATAGGCGACCCCCGCCTTGTCGAAGACCGCCTTGTTGTAGTAGAAGACCGTGGATGAGGCTCGATTCGGAAGGGCGTACAGCAGGCCTTTGTAATGGCTGGCGGCCCAGATCGACGGTGCGTAATCCTTGACGTCCAGACCGTTCGTGTAGCCGACGAGCTGCTGCAGGAGACCCTTGGCGGCGACTGTGGAGACCCAGGTCGCGTCGAGGTCGATCACATCCGGTGGGGTCCCTCCAAGCGCGGATGCGATGAACTTGTCGAGGTACCCGTTGATCGGGAGCGGCTCCATCTTGAGGGTGATCTCCGGGTACTCTTTTGTCCACGTCTCCATGACGAGCGGGACCTGACTCTGCCACCAGCTGCCGACCCACACGGTCACCGTATCGTTGGCCTTGGCGGCGAACGCCGACACGCTCACTGTGAGCATCCCAGCCAGGGCGAGCAGGACGGCGGTACGCAGAGCCGATCTGGTCCGCATGCGGAGTGCTCCTCTCAAATTGACGCCGCAGTCTAACCCGCGCGGGCGGTTCCCCCCCCGGGTCGCGGCGCCGGGGGGTATGTGTTCGCCCCTTCGAGTCGCGCCGCGAGACTCCCTGTTGGCGTCACAGCGTTCCGATGAGATTCCGGGCAAACTCCCGCACGGTCAGGTCGGCTTTATGCCGCAGGATCGGCTGGGCGAACTCTCCGATCTTGCTCGCGAGCACGATGTCGGCCGCCAGGGCGAGCTCGCAGTGGCTCTCGCCGGCTGCGCGCACCTCGAGGCCCATGCTGCCGTAGACCGACCCGGCGCGAGGGTCGCTCAGCGAAATCTCCGCCGTCATGGAGCGGCCGGCCGGATCTCTCCGCACTCGGGCGGTTCCGGTCGCGCGCAGGCGGACCGGCCCGAGCCCGGTCGTCATGCGCACCCGGTAGACCTCCACGTCCTGCTCCGTCGCGGCCCCGTCCGTGCCGGCTCGCGCCGGCTCGACGTCCTCGCATCCGGGAATGCAGCGAATCAGCCGCTCGGTGTCTTGGAGGGATTCCCAGACCTCGGCGGCCGGACGGTCATACGGAATGGAGTAGGAGAACTTCACGGCGCGGCCGCCGGCCCCGGCGCGTCGCGTCCCAGCGCGGCCAGGGCGCGCGCCGTCCACACGCGGGCCATCGCCCGCTTGTACTCGGCGCCGCCTCGGAGGTCTTCCCACGGGTCGATCGCATCGGCCGCGAGGCCCGAGGCTTCCGCGACGCGCGCGTCGGTGAGCGGGTGGCCGCTGAGGTGCGTCTCCGCCGAGCGGATGCGGAGCGGCGTCGCTCCCACCCCCCCGAGCACCAGCGCCGCCGAGCGGCAGACGCCGTTCTCGAGCACGAGCGCACACGCGACGTTCACGGTGCCGTAGTCGTCCTGGCTGCGGGGCGTGAACTTGATGTACGTGGCGCGGAGGCCCGCGGGCGGCGGCGGCAACTCCACTTCCGTCAGCACCTCATCGCGCCGGATCTCGGTCTCCATGAAACCCTTGTAGAACGTATCGAGTGGAAGCCGCCGCGTGCCCTGCCGGCTCGCGAGCGTCACCGTCGCGCCGAGCGCCATCAGCACCGGCGGCAGATCCCCAGCGGGGTCCGCATGCACGAGGTTGCCGCCGAGCGTCGCCACGTGGCGGACGCGGACGTTGCCCACCCCGTGCGCCGTGCGCGCGAGCACCGGGTACGCCGTCCTCAGGGCCGGCGAGTCCTCCAGCTCCTCGAGCCGGCAGGTGGCGCCCAGCCGAAGCCCGCGGTCCCGCCGCGCGTCGATCCCGCGGAGCTCCTGAATGCGCCCCAGGTCGATGACCACGGCGGGAGCGATCAGGTCCTGCTTCATCAGCAGCACGGTGGCGGTCCCGCCTCCGAGGAGGATCGTCTCGTCGCCGGCCCCCGCCAGCCGCTCGAGCGCGTGCTCGAGCCGCTCTGGCGCAACGTACTCAAACGGGTGCATCGTCGCTCTCCACCCCGCGGCTCCCGCCCCGCCGGCCGCCCGGCTCCGACGCAGGGTCCTCCTCCAAGGCGTCTTCGGTCGGGGAGAGCCCCGCCGCCGCCCGGATGGAGCGCACGATCGACTGGTATCCCGTGCAACGGCAGAGGCTGCCCGCCATCCAGTCGGCGATCTCCTCGTTCGTAGGCCGGGGGATCTTCTGGAGGAGCGCGTACGCCGACACGACCACTCCGGGGGTGCAGATGCCGCATTGCAACCCCTCTTGCTCGAGAAACGCGCGCCGCACGTCCAGGAAGCGCCGGAGCCTCCCGGATGGGTCCGCCTCCTCCAACCGTTCCGTCAAGCCCTCGACGGTCCAGACGTCTCGGTCCCGGGCGAGCACCGCAAGCGAGAGACACGAGCTGACCGGGCCGCCGTCAACCAGGACGGTGCAGGCGCCGCACACCCCTACGCTACAGCTCTCTTTCGTGCCGGTGAGCCCCAGCCGGTCCCGCAGGAACTCGATGAGGAGGACGTCCGTCCCCATGCGCGCCTCGACCTCCCGGCCGTTGACCCGCAGGCGGATCGTGGTCTCATGGACCGGCGCCGCGTCAGCCACGCTCAGCCCACCCCCGAGTCGCGTTCCCGCAGCGCGACATAGATCTTCTCGGCGGACAACGGGAGGCTGCGGATCCTCACGCCGACCGCATCGTCCACGGCATTGGCCAGCGCCGCGAGGACGGGGACGTTGCTCATCTCCCCGATCGCCTTGATGTTGTTCGCGCCCACGCCGCGGCCGCCGGTCAGATACGCCACTCGAATGGGCGGCACGTCGCGCATCGACGGGATCTTGTAGTCCCCGAGGTGGGCCGCCTCCACCTTGCCTTCACGGATTCCGAGGTCCTCGGTGAGCGCTTCGCCCAGCCCCATCACGACGCCGCCCTCGATCTGGCCGCGATGCGAGCGGGGGTTGAGCACGGTCGCGATGTCATGGACCGTCAGGATCTCATACACGAAGACCTGTCCGGTCTCCACGTCTACCCCGACCTGAGCGACCTGCGCGCAGAACCCCACGGCCTCGTCTGCGTGGCCCTCGTCCCCCGCCGGACGCCGCAGGTCAATCGCCACAACGAGTGGCTCCTCCCGCTCTGCGGCGAACGCGGCCAGCTCGCCGAGGTCGGCGCTGCGGCCCGAGGCCGAGTCCACCCAGCGCCCCCCCGGCGCCGGGACAATCGTGTCTTCGGGGACGCCGAAGCGCTCTGCGGCCAGGGCTCGGGCCCGCCGACTCAGGAGCCGCGCCGCGCGAAGCGCCGCTTCGCCGGCTGTGGCGGTCACCCGGCTGCCGCCGACGCCTTCGTCATACGGAAGATCCGCGGTGCCGACGTACTGCACCGCGAATCGCGCGGGGTCCATCCCGAGCTCACGGGCGAGCACGGCGCGCAGCATGGTGTGGGATCCCGTGCCCGTCTCGGGCATCGGCACGTCGGCGTATACGCGTCCCGCGGCATCGGCACGCAGCCGGAGGCTTGTGGCTCCCAGCCGCGTGGCTCGAGCGTAGACGGCCACTCCGCGCCCAACGCGAACGGACGGCCGGGCCCGGGCGGGGACGGCGGGCCGGAAGGCCCGCTCGGCGGCCGCGAGCGTCTCCGCACCGCGGACCTCGGGCCAGTGTTCGCCGAGGGGCGTCGCCTCGCCCGTACGCAGCAGGTGGCGTCTCCGGAATTCCCACGGATCGATCGCGAGCCGGCGGGCGGCGATGTCCATCATCGATTCGATCGCAAACACCGTTTGGGGCGCGCCCGGCGACCGTTTGTGCCCGCCTGGAACGCGGTTGGTGTAGACGAGCACGCTCTCGATCCGGAGCGCCGGGATCCGGTAGCAGCAGCCGGCGTCCGCCGCGCCATGCAGGAACGGCCTCGGCCGAAAGCCGGCGTAGGCGCCGACGTTGAACACGGCCCGCACGTCTAGGGCCTCGAGGCGGCCGTCGCGGCTCACCCCGGCGTCTACGGTGATCACGGACGCGTGCCGCGGGTTCCCCGCGGTCAGCTCTTCCGCGTAGCGCATCGTCAGGCGGACGGGACGCCCGGCGCGGCGGGCAAGCGCGACGCAGAGCGGCGCATCCATGGGCGAACCCTTCCCGCCAAAGTCGCCGCCGATCGCCGGCGCGTGGACGTCGACCTGCTGCTCGGGCACGCCGAATGTCGCCGCGAGTTGTGCTCGGAGACGATAGGGGGACTTGGTCGATGCCCACACCTGAATCCGTCCATCGGACTCCACCCAGGCCGTGCACGAGTGGGGCTCGATGTACCCTTGATGGACGGCCGGCGTCGTGAAGCGATCGTGCAGCCGGACAGGAGCGGCGGCGAGCGCGGATTCGACATCGCCGCCTCCGCTCCACACCTGCCGGGCTTGGAGGTTTCGCGGTCCCCCGCGCGGGCTGAGGGCGCCCGCGTAGGCCCACGGCTCCTCGTGCACCGCCGGCGCATCGGGAGCCAGCGCCTCGTCGGGGTCGAAGACGGCGGGCAGGGGAGTATAGGCTACCTGGATGGCTGTCGCGGCGCGGTCCGCCTGCCCGCGCGTCTCGGCGGCGACAACGGCGACGCGTTCGCCGACGAATCGGACCTTCTCCACCGCAAGCACCGGCACGTCGCGCACCAGGCGGCCGTACCGAAGGTCCGCCACGTCACGCCCCACGAGGATGCAGCGCACCCCGGGCATGCGCTCGGCTGCGGACGTATCGATCGCGTTGATGCGCGCATGCGGGTACGGGCTGCGCAGCGCCACGGCGTGCAGGACATCGGGGACGGGCACGTCGGCGGCATAAAGCATCCGGCCTCCAACCTTTAGCTCCCCGTCGATCCGTCCCTGGCGTCCCTCCTCGATCGGCACGAGAATGTCACGGATCATACATCATTAAATACATGTGGCTCGCCCGCGGCTCCTTCAGGGCGGCGTTCCAGGAGGACCCCATCCGTCCGGCGCGAATGACACCGGCGCGGTCTCGAAGGGAGGGAACGGGTCGTGCGTGCATCGTTCGGCAGGCGTCATTTTCTCACGGTGTCGGCGGGTGCCGCCCTCGGGGGACTGCTCGCCGCGGACCGCGTCCCGGTCCAGGCGCAGGGGTTGACCCCCATGAACGTGGGGATGTCGTTTCGCAACCTCGATGCGGTGGCGGCGTGGATCGCGCAGGACAAGCGCTTCTTCGAAAAGTACGGCCTCAACGTCACGATCATCAATATCCAGGGCGGCGCGAAGACGGTGGCCTCGATGGCGGCCGGTGATGTCCCCATTTCGTTCATCGCGGCCGCCGACATCATCAATGCGCACTCCCAGGGGTTTCCGCTGACGATGATCGGCGGGCTGATCAACCGGTTCCCCTACGACTTCGTGGTGGCGAAGAACATCGCCACCCCCGCACAGTTGAAGGGGGCCAAGGGCGCGATCAGCGGGTTTGGCTCGTCGTCCGAATTCGCGACGAAATTCGCCCTGGCAAAGTTGGGGATCAACCCCCAGGATGTGACGCTGTTGCAGGTCGGCGACGAGACTTCCCGCCTGGCGGCGCTCAGCTCGGGCCAGATTCAGTTCACGGTGCTGACGGCCGGGCTCGACCTCGTGGCCTTCGGCATGGGCTTCAAGCCGCTCGTGAAACTCTACACGCTCGACCAGCCCTATCAGCATACGGGGATCGCCCTCAACACCGTGTGGGCGAAGACGCACGCGCCGCTCGTGGATGGGTTCCTCCGGGCCATCGTCACCGCCGATGTCTACCTGAAGAACCCGCTCAACATCGCCGCGGCGCTGGCGCTGATCCACACCCACCTCCCGATCAACGACAGCGAGTTGAAGCAGGGGTTTCAGCTCTACCGGGATCAGTTCTATTCGGTGTATCCGCTGGTCACCGGTCCGGGGATGGAGTTCATCCTGCGCTCGCGGAAGATTGAGCAGCCCGCCGCCGACTTCTACGACAACAGCTACGTGCAGGCGTTGCAGAACGCCAACTTCGCGGCGACCGTCGCGAAGACGCTGTGAGGAGGGCGGCTACTTCCCGTACAGCGTCTGGATGAACCCGCTGCGCTGCAGCTTGTCCACGAACGAGGGGTCGAGCATCGTCCCGACGTCGACACTCTCCTTCATGAGGCCGCTGCTCACGGACTCTTTCACAATCTCCGCGAGGCCGGCCTTACTCGGCGCGGGGACCCGCTGGAAGACATTGACGAAGGACTCGTAGGCGGCATCGACCACCACCGGGTTGGTGTTCTTGAGGTACCTGGCCATGATCTCCTCCGAGAACGCCCGGTCGGTTTTGATGCGGTGCACGCCCTCGGTCATGGCGCGGACCACCCTCGCGACCACGTCCGCATGCGCTTGGATGTACTCGCGCGTCGTCACCAGGCCCGCCGCCTGGTAGGGGATCCCGAGATCGCCGATCCGCGCCAGGACGTGCGCCCCGGCCTGCTGGGCCAGCACGTCGTTGGGGGGGTCGACGACCGCCCCCTGGACCAGGCGCTTCTCCATCGCGGCCACCTGGGCAGCAACCGAACCGACGGCGGTGATCATCACGTCCGCATCCGGGCGGAGTCCCCAGTGCGATAAGGCCTCACGCAGCATGAAGTCATCCGAGGACCCCACCTTGGTCACGGCCACCGTCTTGCCTTTGAGTTGTTCCGGCGCCTGGATCTCCGGGGTCGCCATGAGGACGAACACGGGCTGGTTGACGAAGCCCATGACCATCACGAGGTGCGCGCCGCGGGCGTCCGCGGCGACGACGGCCGGACCCGCCATCTGCACAAACTCGACCCGACCGCTCACGAGCGCCGCGGCCGCCGTCGGGCTGCCCGCCAGGTACGTGAGGTCGACGTCGACGCCGTTGCGCGCGAAATAGCCGCCCTCTTTGGTCACCCATGCCACGGCCTGGGAGCCGGTGACCGCCACCCACAACATGGTGACCTTGGTAGGCGCCGACCACACCGGCGCCGCGGCCCCAGTAGCGGCGGTTCCGAGGAGCACGATGGCCAGCACCCGCGCGCCGCGTTTCGCAAGACGCCCGACGTCGAAGCCCATGGTCATCGAGCCTCCGTGATGACGTCTATGAGCGCGGGCCGTCGCTCCCGCTGCACGTGCCGGACGGCGCGCGCCAACGCCGGGTGCAACTCGGCCGGGTCCTCGATCGGGCCATCGGCGTGGATCCCGAACGCCCGGGCCATCCCTGCAAAATCGACCGGAGGATCGTCGAGGCGCAGCCCGATGTGGGCATTCTCCACCGGCCGCCCTCGCGCCTTTGCCATCAGCACCTGGTGGTCCTCATCGTTGTAGTACGAGCGGTTGTTGAACATGACGATGAGCAACGGGATGCGGTGGTGCGCCGCCGTCCACAGGGCGCTGGGCGTGTAGAGGCAGTCGCCGTCCGGTTGAATGTCGATGCACAATCTGCCGGTGCCCCGATGGGCCAGGGCCGCGCCCATCGCGTGCCCGATGCCGTATCCGACCCCGCCTCCATTCAACGCGCCCACGTACTGGGACGGGTGTGTCCAGTCCCATAGGCGCCGCGTCCAGCCGCGCAGGGTCCGGTTGACCAGCACCCAATCCTCGTCTTTGACTACGTCCCACAGGTCGGCCGCCAGGCGCGGGAACGAGACCGGGCGCGCATCGCGCGCGCGGTCCGCCGCCCTCCGCCATCGGTCCCGCAGGGCGCGGCGCACCGCCTCGAGCCTGGCGCGCCGCTCCCGCCGCCGGCCCTCGCGCTCCCCTCCGGCCAGGACGAGCGGCCGGCAGAGCGCCGTCAACGCGGGGAGGACCACGGTGGTGTCGGCGGCGATGGCCAGATCCACCGGCTGCAGGCGGCCGTAATCCTGGGTCCAAGCTCGGACCGCCAGATCGTCGAGGGAGACGTGAATGATCTTCGTCCCATCCCGGACGAAGGGACGCGCCTGACGGGCCGTCCGGTCGACGGTCCCGAGAGCTTTTTGCAGGTCGAAGACATCGAGCGCCAACACCAGATCCGCGGCGGACAGCAGGTCCTCCTCTGCGCCGGCCAGGTCGAGGGGATGCGTATTTGGAAAGTTGAACCGGCTCCCGAGATCGATCACGGGCAGCGCCAGCAGCTCCGCGAGCTCGACGAGCGATGCGACCGCCCCAGCGCTTCGTCCCGCATAATCGGCCAGCACGACGGGATCGGCCGCTTCGACCAGCCAGCGTGCCGCCACCTCCAGGGCTCGGGGGTCGCCCTGCGCCCGCGCCGGCGGCCCGAACCGGCGCACGTCGGGGATCGGGGGGGGTCCGTCGAGCCGCTGCTCCTGCAGCATGGCATCGAAGCAGAGGTAGACCGGCCCCCGGGGCTCCGTCATCGTGATCCGGTGCGCCCGGATCAGCGACTCCACGATGCTCTCGAGGCTCGCCGGCTGATCGTCCCACTTCACGTAGTCGCGCACGGCCTGGCCTTGCACGAGCGCCGTGTGGATCCAATCGATCCAGGGGCGCCGTTGCTCTGCGGCCATGGGGCCGGTGGCCCCCAGGACCAGGGCGGGCGCGCGGTCGAGCCAGGCGATATAGACGGCCATCGTGGCGTGCAGCAGCCCGACCACGTCGTGGACGATGGCGGCCATCGGCTGCCCCTTCGCCTTGCCGTAGCCGTGGGCGACGGCTACGGCGATCTCTTCATGGCAGCATTGGATGATCTCCGGCCGCGCGTTGCCGCCGTAGTTGACGAGCGAGTCGTGGAGCCCGCGAAACGTGGCTCCGGGATTGAGGGCCGCGTACTCCACATCGAGGGCCGTTAGGAGATCGACGATCAGGTCCGACCCGTACTCAGGCGATCTCCGGGTCCTCGAGCTCACGGCGCCTCCCTACCCACGAGACGCCGGTGCTCACCCCTTCGTTTTCCCCGCCGCCTGCGGGCGTCCCGTGTACTCCGGCGCGTTCTCCAGGTGGACGACCGCATTGTACCCGAGCAACTTGAATAGGCGGTTCTGCGCCGACAGGAGCATGAGGGGTGCCTGCTTGTCGGCATTGACGTGTTGGTGGACCGTGTTGTGCGGCACGTACAGCAGGTCTCCCGGACCGAACTCCCAGCGGGTCGGCTCCTTGGCCACGCGGGCCGCGTAGCGCTCTCCGATCTCGGCCTCCACATCCCAATGCAGGCTGTATCCGGCCCCGGACATCACGTACAGCGCTTCGTCCGCCATGTGCCAGTGCTTTCCCGACCGGCTTCCCGCTGGAATCTCCTGCTGGTACACGTCCATGCTGAATACCCGCACATCGGTCCGTTCCGGGGAGGTGATCACCCGCACCCGGCCGTCTGGCGTGGTCTCCCACCGCGTATCCGAGGGCTTGACCACCTTCTTGCGCTCGCCGACCCCGGCCGTCCAGAGTCGGGACCAGTCCTCGGGCGGACCAAACCGCCCGCCGTCTTCCGCTGGGCCGCCGCGCCCCTGCTGGATCAGGCCGAGATACATATAGGTGCTCTTCGCCTTCATGACCAGCGCGACCGCTTTCTTGCCGGAGTCGGCGTTGAAGTGGCGGTGCACCGAGTCGTTGTGGACTACCACCAGATCGTCTTTCTCCCAGTCGTACCGCCTGCCGTCGTGGATCTCGTAGCCGCGGCCTTCGAGGATGTAGAAGGTCGCCTCGTTCTGGTGTCCGTGGCCGCGGTTGGATCCGCCGGGGAACAGCTCCACGAAATGCATCTGCACGGTTTGGGTGAGAAACGGATCGTCTCCCGGTCCCAGGATCCACCAAGTGCGCGATTGGTCCGAATCTCCCGAGTGCGCGACCTTCGCGTCGTCCACGACGGTCCCCGCTCGCCGCACGCGTGGAGCCGTCCGCTGCCGCCGCCGGAACTCCGAGAGGCCGTAGTGCTCCGACGTGATCCCCCGGAGGAATACGCGCCCTTCACCTTTGCTCACCAGCCCTCACCTCCAGTTCACATTCGCTCCGCGCCGAGAGGGGCGGCCGGTTGCCGGCCGCGGGGGCGCGATCTTCCGAAACGGTTTCCTTCCGTCGTCGCGGTCTCCTGCATCCGCATCATCCGTCAAAGGAATGAAATTTGGGCGCCCCGAAACTGTGCCCCATGCCAGAGCCACGCCGCCTGATCGTCGCGCTGTCAGGATCGACCGGCCCGCACTACGGCGTCCGCCTGCTCGAGGTGCTCCGCGCGCACACCAAGATCGAGACCCATCTCATCTTGACCGCGGCCGCCGGCAAGACGATCGAGTATGAGATGGGCCGGGATCCCAAGACCGTCGCGGCACTGGCGGATGTGGTCCACGATGAGCGAAACATCGCCAGCGCCATCGCCAGCGGCACGTTTGTGACCGACGGGATGGTCGTAGCGCCCTGCTCGATCAAGACGCTGTCGGCGATCGCAAACAGTTTCAACGACACCCTGACCGTCCGGGCCGCCGACGTCTGCCTCAAGGAGCGCCGGAAGCTGGTGCTGGTGGTCCGGGAGACGCCGCTGCACGCGGGGCATCTCCGCCTCATGCTCAGAGCCACCGAGGCCGGCGCGGTGATCCTCCCGCCGATGCCGGGTTTTTATCACCTCCCGAAAACCATCGAGGAGATTCTCGACCACACGGTCGTGAAGATCCTCGACCAGTTCGGCATCCACCTGGACCTGATCAAGCGCTGGAGCGGTCTCCCCTGAGCGCCACGCGTGGGACTCGAAGGCCCCGGCGCCCTCAGCGGGTGAGGAAGGCGGCCGTCGCGGCCGGTCGCCCCGCGCGCTCCGCTGACCCCGTCGAGCAGCGGAAGACTGAGCACCTCAGGCTGGCGACCAGCCGGGATGTGGACGGTCCCCGAGGTCCGGGATGGTCCGACGTCCATTTACTGCACCATGCGCTGCCGAGCGGGGACCTCTCGGCCGTCGACCTCGGTGTGGAGTTCCTGGGGCGTCGACTGCAGGCGCCGCTCGTCATCGCAGCGATGACCGGGGGCCACGCGGGGGCGAACGATGTCAACACCCGCCTGGCTCGCGCCGCGGATCGGTTCGGCCTCGCGATGGGACTGGGAAGCCAGCGGGCGGCGCTGCGCAATCCCCGGCTGGCGCGGACGTACGCGGTGGCCCGCGAGGTCGCGCCTGGTGCGTTTCTCATCGCCAACGTGGGCGCCGCCCAACTCGTGCCGCAGGACAGCGGCCCGGCGCTGACCTCGCACCAACTGTCGGACGCCCTCGCCATGATCGGCGCGAATGCGCTCGCCATCCATCTCAACTTCCTTGAGGAGACCGTGCAGCCGGAGGGCGACCGCCGGGTCACCGGATTGCGGGAGGCGCTCGCCGCTGTCGTCGCGTCGCTCCCCGTCCCCGCGATCGCGAAGGAGACCGGCGCGGGGATGTCCCGGGCGGTCGCGCTCGACCTACGCGCGTTGGGGTTCCGGGCGCTCGACGTCGGAGGCGCGGGGGGGACGAGCTTTGCGGCGATCGAGACGGCCCGGGCCGAGGCGCACGGAGATCTTCGGCGGGTCATGCTCGGCAAGGTCTATCGCGACTGGGGGATCCCGACCGCGGTCTCGGTCGTCGCCGCCGGTGCCGCCGGGCTTCCCATCATCGCCACGGGAGGGGTGCGCACGGGGCTCGACGCCGCGAAGGCAATCGCGCTCGGGGCCTCCGCGGTGGGGGTGGCGCGCCCGCTGCTCGCGGCCGCGTTAGAGGGGGATGCGGCCCTCGAGGCCTGGATCACGCAGTTCTTGGAGGAGCTCCGGGTCGCCATCTTCCTGAGCGGGGGGGCAGCCGTCGCGGACCTTCGGGCGACGCCGAAGGTGGTGCTCGGAGAGACGCGACGCTGGATCGAGGATATCGGGGGAGGCCGGTCATGAGCAGGACCGGGAAGGCCATCTCCACGACGATCGGGATGGTCATCGGAATGGCGCTACTGGGAACGGGTGCGGGTGACGCTCTGGGCGCGGGATCCACGCCACTCAAACTCGTCTACGCTCAGGCCAGCGCGGCATTCACGCCCGTCTTCGTGGCTCAAGATCAGGGCTTCTTCGCCAAGGAGGGCCTCGACGTCGGCTTCGCGCAGGTCACCGGCAGCAGCGCCGTCGCGACGCTCACGTCCGGCGAGTCGCAGGCCCTCGTCGTCGGCGCGACAGAGGTCGCAGACTTCGACGCCACCGGTGGCGACCTCGTGATGGTCGCCGCGGGCTCCAACTACCCCGTCTTCTCCCTCTACGTGAACAAGAGTGTGCGGTCGGTGCAGGACCTTGTGGGCAAGAAGATCGCGGTCACCAGGACCGGCACGTCGACCGACACCACCGCGCGCATCATCCTGGAGCACTTCGGGCTCACCGGGAAGGTGGAGATCTTGACCTCGGGGGGGACGCTGTCGGGCATTCTGGCCGCCATGAGCGCGGGCATCGCAGCCGGCGGCATCCTGTCTGCGCCGACCACGGCGCAGGCCGAGGCGGCCGGTTTCAAGGAGCTGGTCAACGGCGTCGGCCTGGGCATTCCCATGACCCAGAGCGCGCTCACGATCAAGCGATCGTATCTGGCGCAGAACCGGGACGTGGTGCTTCGCCTGGTGCGGGCCTACGTGGCCGCCTGGGCGTACATGCGGAATCCCTCAAACGAGGCGGGGACGGAGAGCGCCATCGCGCATTACACGCGGGCGACCCCGGAGCAGGCGGCCGTCGCGTACAAGGCATTCTCTCCGGTCTGGAAGGACAAGGTCCCGCGGGTGGATCCGAAGGGTGTGATGAACGCCATCCGATTCAGCGCCAGCCCGCAGGTTCGCAAGATGACCCCGGCCTCGCTCGTCGACGACTCACTGCTTCAGGAGCTGGTCCGTTCAGGATACATCAAGTCCCTCTACCCGGAGTAGACACACGAGCGTTTCAAGAGGGGGAAGCGAAAGCCACACGGACAAGCTACGCGCGAACCGCCTCAACGACGTCCGCTGAGGCGTTTGTCCGAATGACCTTCGTTAACCTGAGGCCCGCCGATGCGAACAGGGCACGGAATTCGGCCTCCGTACGCTCCTGGCTTCCAAGCAACAACAACATAAGGATATCTAGCATCTTGCCGGGGCTGGGTTCATTGCCAGGAGGAATGACCTGATCTATCACAACCAGCTTGCCATTTCTCGCCATCGCTCGGCTGCAGTTTTTTAGGATCACCAGTGCCCGCGCGTCCGGCCAATCATGGATGATCTTCGAAAGAATATAAGCGTCGCCGCCTTCTGGCACTGATTTGAAAAAGTCTCCGGCCACCACCTCGCAGCGACTCGCGAGTCCTGCAGCCTCGATTTGCGCTTTTGCACCTTCGATCACGGACGGGGTGTCGAAGAGAACCCCCCTCATTCTCGGGTAGGCATTCAGGATCATCGAAATAACCGCACCGTGGCCGCCTCCCACATCGACGATCTTGCGGATCTCAGAGTAGTCATAGGCGGAGATCACCTTCCGGTAGTCAACATTCTAAGTTTCCGTCATGAATTCGTTGAATGTGGCAGCGGCTTCGGGGTTCTGCTCAAGGTAGTGGAAGTATCCGGTACCGTAGATCTGGTCGAACGCGACCTCGCCCGTCTTCACACTGGAGAGGAGAGAGCCTAGGATGTGATGGTATTCCTCGCCGAACGTGATCGCGGTAAAGCGCCGTGAATTGGCAACGCCGGTCTGAAGACACGCCGCGAGAGGGGTCAGGTCAAACCGGCCGTCCTCACGCTCAGTAAATATGCCGATGCTCGCGAGGGCCCGCATCACCCGATAGAGAGAGCGGCTATGCACACCAGCGACCATCGCCATCTCTTCGCAACTCTTCGGGCCCTCCTTCAGCATGTCGGCGATGCCAAGCTTGGCCGCTACGTAGATCAGTTGCGAGACCCGGTTGCCGGTTATCATGCGAGCGAGTGCCATGTGGGGCGCCATATCGCTTTGTTTCTCTGAGCAACTACTGGGCTGGGATATCATCGTGCGCCCCCTTCACTTTGGATCAACATCAGCGTTGCGGGGTCCGATTACAAGCGGTATTAGTACCAACTCAATTCGACGGATAGCGACGCAAGAAGTGATCCCGACGCCTTGGATCCTCCGCTATCTCTTTGATGAGCCGGTTCCTTTGTTCGAGCCAGCGCATGAGGTACCATCTAACGAACAGGGCATCAACGGCGGTGCCAATGGGTCCGAGTGGACTGCGGAAATCGAGGTGGTCGGTCATGAGGGTCGTATTATTGACGCGCTCAAAGAAGTGATCGTGATCGAAGCGCTCGAAGTAGCCGGCCACGACCGAATCGCGAAAATGATTCGGCCGGTCGAAAGCGCGAATTTCCGTAGTCATCTCCTGCCACCATAAATGCTTGGCCCGCCAAGTCACCCGTTCATTCGGGCCGATAAGGCCCGACGTTACCCCGGCAACCGCTTGCTCACCGGAGCGCTGGGCAATGTAGACATGAACATCAATCGACCTTGAGAGATCGAAGCATACATCGATTGGTGCCTTTATCTCTGTACGCAGAGTTATGATCGGCATCGCCATCACGTCCGCTGGGTTGGATCGAGGATCGGTTCGGGACAGACGAGCTCGGGCGGGATCAGCTCAGCCGCGTCATCACAGCGGCGCCGATCGCCTTTTATGAAGGATGACTCTGATGCCACAGACATTCTCTCGGTCATTTGCGCTGTTGTTCGTACCAGGGTCCTTGGGCGCGCGAGCACAGTTGAGCCCACCCATTGCACGCGAAGAGCTTTACGCAGTCTCGTGTTCTAGACGTCGTGCGCGTCGCGCTTAGAGGAGGCGGCAGTGGTTCGGATACCATCGGCGTAGGTGGTGCCCGCGAAGCCGAGCTCCCTGGCGAATTTGCTGGAGTCGAAGAGGTACGGCGAATCGCTCTGATAAAGCATTTCGTAGGATTCCGCGACCAGCGGATTGAACCATCCTGCAATCCGGATCACGGGCCTGCTGAGAACGCGATATTTTGGCGCAACGCCAAACTCCTTCGCGGCCAAGGCAACAAACTCTTTTCCGGTGAGTGGATTGGGCGTGGTGGGGACATGCCAAGTCTGATTCCAGGCGGTTGCCCGTTCGGCAAGTTGTACCAGGCTTTGCGCGGCGTCCGGCGTGTAGGTAAAGGAGTGCGGAACAGAATCATTCACGAGCCATGACGCTTTCTGTTTCCGGGCGAAGGGCTCGAAGACGAGAAGATTAGGCACGCCGTTGCGCGTTGCGGGACCGTAGAAATCGGCGGAACGTGCAATCATGGCGGTGAGGGCGCCTGACTTCCACTCATTGATGAGGGTGGTGGCAATCTTCGCGCGGATTTCGCCTTTCTTGCTGCAGGGGTTGAAGTGAGTCTCCTCGGTCATGGGACCGCTGACCTTGCCATACATGTACACGTTGTCAAAGAAGATGAGTTTTGCGTTAGCGCGCTTGCAGGCTTCGATAGTGTTGCTCATGACGCGCGGCCACATTTCCTGCCAGAGCTTGTGATCGTACTTGAGACCAACGAGCAGATACACAACGCTGGAGCCAGCGACAGCGCGGGTGGTTTGGTCTTTGTCCGCGAGATCGGCGGCAAGTGTTTCGGTCGCGCCGGGAGTCTCCCGCGGAGTGCGGCCAACGAGGCGGAACGGCTGATTCCTTGCCGCGAGAAGTTTAACGAGTTCGTTGCCAATGGCGCCGCCTGCTCCGAGGATGGTGATCATTCAGATCCTCCCTTTTGTGCGTACAGAAGGTGGAGAGTATCTGAATTCGCCACGTCGTGGTGGAACGCAAACAGCGGCGTCAAGAATTTAGAGCTGCATCGTTTCACGTAGGTCCCGAGGCTGAGCGAACGGACGAGCA
>DASSXJ010000280.1 GCA_035703895.1 bacterium
GGATGGAAGCTCAAGCCGCACAGGTCGTTTCAATGATGCTCAAGGGTAGTGATTAGTTTAGGAACCTCGGGTGGCCGGCTTGTGAAACATGCGCGGTACTATTGGTTATTGCTGGCCGAAGGGCATCTGACACGGAGTCTATTCGGAGCGATCCTGCGGCGGCTGACGGCGCTATCGGTGCCAGCTGGGTAAGGGAAGCGCTCGTTGCTGCCGACTCGGTCGACCACAAGGCCAGGGTGGAGACGGTGTCTGAGAAAGCGGCTGCCAACGCGACCGTACCGGGCGTGAGGGATCTTGGGAGGGCGCGGACGGGCTTTCATGGGCGAGGGCCAGGAAGGTTCGGGCGGAAAGCCGGGCCGGGCTCCTTCGATGCAAGGAGTTCAGGACCCAAAACGGAAATCTCAGATTGATCGGTTCGCTCTTGATCCGGTGCCGATCATCCCGGAGGTTGGGAGAGGAGCGAGCTAGTGGCAACGAGTTGTGCGGCACGCCTGGACAATGTTAGTGCCCAGGCCTGATCAAGGGAGGATCCGCACAATGGAACCCGCGAAACCACGCTGGACCGATCCGGACGCGTATGAGGCTTTCATGGGGCGCTGGAGTGAACACCTCGCGAAGCCCTTCCTCGCCTTCGCCGATGTCGCTCCGGGTGGACGCGTGCTCGATGTGGCCTGCGGGACCGGTGTCTTGACGAAAGCTCTGGCCGAGGCCGGCGCGCATGTGATCGGCATGGATGCCTCGGAGGGATATCTGGAAGGGGCCCGCCGTCATCGGTCCCACCCCAACGCCACCTATGAACTCGGCGATATCCGCCAGATGAGGTTCGACGACGGTTCATTCGACGCGGCCGTTTCCACGCTCGCCCTGGACGTTCTCCCGGAGATTGAACAGGTGGTCGCCGAGATGAAGCGAGTGACCCGTCCAGGCGGCGTGGTCGCGTCCGGCGTTCATCAGTTTTTTGGCGGCATGCCCGCCTTCGACCTCGTTATTCACACCGGTGCCGTGCTTGACGCTGGCTTCGCCGGGCTGAGGTCCACACGGGCGGGGCGCCAGCTCTTTTGGCCAAACGGCCAGGCCGGGTTGTGGCGGAAGATGGGCCTAACCAACGTGACCGAGGTCCCAGTTGTCGTGGATTGCGAGTACCCGTCCTTCGCGGATTATTGGGCTACGTTCACCGGCGGCCAGGGCATTGTGTCGGGCCATTTGATGGCGCTCTCGGACGACGTGCGAGGCGCGATTCAGCGCCATGTTCGTGCCGGATATCTGGCCGGGTTGCCGGATGGGCCTAGGTCGTTCCCCATGATGTTCCGCATGGTGCGCGGCCTGGTCCCCGGCTGACCCTGGCAAGGGTGGAGCGAGAGCGGCGATGGACTAACCCTTCTTATTCATCGCATAGCAGGGATTCGCGTTTAATGGATGATTTT
Source organism: bacterium (assembly GCA_035703895.1). Classification (NCBI taxonomy): domain Bacteria; species bacterium. The sequence continues at coordinate 1,425 of DASSXJ010000280.1, forward strand.
GCTTCCTGCTAGAATCGCATGCGTGAGGGTACTTTATATGGGAGCGCTCGAGCACCTGGAGGATCGTGCAGAGGCGCCCTCCATGCGCCCGATGTCCTGTCCCGGGCGCCGCGGCTCGTATAGGCGAGATGCTTGACGGCGGGAGGTAGGACCATGGCCCAATCGAATCGGGGGAAGCTGGTGGCCACTTTTCGGTATCCCATTCGGGTCGAAGTTCGACGGCCCAAGTTCGCCCGCTCGGCCTCTCTTGCGTATATCGACGTCGCCAAGTTAGCTCGAGCCGCCCGCGCGGAGTTCGAGGTGGGCCACTTCGAGGCGGGTTGTTGTCGGAAGGCGGTTCTGGCGGTCGTCCGTAGGGGAATGGTGACGGCCCTTCGTGTGGAGGCCTGCGCAGAGTGCAAGCCGGTCCGGCTCACGCCCGAGCTTCAGGCGATGATCAACGCCGCACGGCGACGGATGGGCCGCCGGCGCGAGCGGCCGTTTCGCCCCATGACGGTGGTCCAGTTCATGGGGGTCGCTGAGCTAATCATCACCGCAACATGCTCCCAGCACTGCATCACGGTCTGGGGCCATGTCATCTGCCTGTTCTGTTGTGACTTTCCCAGTGGTCGCCGGGAGTGTTCCATAACCATAAGCGAGGCGCTGGAGTGAGGCCTCCTTCCGCGAGTTGAACAGGATCAAGAAGAGCGACAGCGAGTGGCTCAGGCAGCTGACGCCGGAGCACTGTGCGCTGATATTATGAGATAGCTTCTAGGCTGCTGCTCTCTCCGGGAAGGGCCGAGGGCGGAGAAGCCTGATTTTATTGGCGTTCCGCGTGATACTTAGCGACGGCGACGAGTCATGTGAGCAGCTTCACCATCGTCAGCGCATGCGCCTTGGCGACCGTGACGAGATCCGCGACCTCGACGTACTCGTCCGGCGCCGCGATATTATGCGGCGTCGGCCCGTACACGACGCACGGCGTGCCTCGTCTCCGCCAGAACCGGCAGTCCGTCCCGCCCAGCGAACAACTCAATTCCACCGGCGCGCCGCGCACCGCCGCGACGCTATCCACCATGGTCCGCACCAGGGGATGCGCGGGATCGGTGAAGTTGGGATCCCGCCAGTGGCGGATCTCGCACTCGATATGGGGATGCCGCCCGAGCCGTGCGCGGACTTCGTCCATCACCGCGGCGTGCGTAAACCCGAACGGCATGCGGATATCGACCCAGGCTTCGGCATGATACGGGATCAGACTGTCCTTTTCGCCCCCGCGCAGCACTCCGACGTTGACCGTAGTCTCGACGATATAGCGCCCTGCGCCGGATCCGAACATCGCGTCAAACGTTGGGCCGATCTTTGAGGCCATGTCGTGCAGCCACGGCGGCGTGCCGCCGTACGGGCCGGCGAGGCTCCGCATGTCAGTCAGGAAATCCATCAGCAGATGATTGGCGTTGCGGCCCATGCTCGGCACGGGGCTGTGCCCCGAGAGCCCGCGTGCCGTGAAGGTCAGCCGGCTCGCGCCCTTCTCGCCGAACCGGACGAGGCCGGCTCCGCTCGGCTCGGCGCTCAGAACCATATCGCCCTGCACTTCGGGACAGTGCGCCGCCAGATGTTCGGACCCAAACTTGGCGCCGGTCTCCTCGTCCGAGACGAGCGTCAGCGTGATCCGGCCAGGCCATTCCCGGCGGTGCTCCGCCATGACGAGAAATGCGGTCATCAGCGCGGCGTCGCCGCCTTTCATGTCGATCGCGCCGCGGCCGTAGATGCGGCCGTCGACGAGTTCGCCGCCGAAGGGGTCGTGTGTCCAGCGGCTGAGGTCGCCCGGAGGGTACGTATCGAAGTGGCCGTTCAGCACGACATGCGGCCCGCGGTCCGCGCCCGAGACGGTCGCGATCAAATTCGGGAGGCCCTCGCGCACGATGACGTCCGACTGCTCCACGCCAGGCGCGTCGAGATCGCCACGCGCGAACCGGTGCACCTCGGTCGTGTCGCCTGGCGGGCTGCTCTCCCGGTCAATGCTGGGAATTTGGAGCAGCCGCCGGCAGCGGCGAATGAGCTCGTCGCGCCGCGCGTCGACTGCTCCCAGGATCCGCTCGCCCAACTCCATCCGATGCCCTCCAACGTGATCTGTGCCGACCAAGAATTACGGCGTGTCCGCGGCGCGCACCTCCGGCGCGGACGGGGGGACCGCGCTTCTCGCCCATCGAATAGAGCCGCACCCGCTCGAAGGCGATCGAGGTGACTCGTGAAGCAAGATCTCTTTCTCGAAGAAGCCCGGCTCGGCCCGCGCAGCGACGTCTTGATCGAATACGACGAGAAGCCGCGGCTCGTGCAGTTTCGCGAACGGTTCCGGGCGTACGCGCTGGTCGATCTCGCCCACGCCGTGATGATGGTCGAGGAAGGGATGCTGACCCGCGAGCGCGGCGCCAAGTTGCTCCGAGGCCTGCTGCAGATCCTGGATCTCGGTCCGGACGACTTTCCGTGGGAGCCGCGGTCGGGGTCGTACCTCGTGCAGATCGAGCGCTACCTCGAGCAGCAGTTCGGTCACGACATCGCGGGACGGCTCCAGACCGGCCGCAGCCGCAACGACCAGGAGGCTGCCGCGGACCGCGTTTACCTGCGCGACGCTCTGCTCGGCACCGTCGCCGACCTCATCGCGCTGGAGCGCGCGCTGCTCTCGCTGGCAGCGCAGCACACGGGGACGATCATGCCGGCCTACACGCACCTCCAGCACGCGCAGCCCGGCACGTTCGCCCACTATCTGCTTCGCGAAGCGAGCATCTTCGAGCGCGACCTCCAGCGTCTGGAGGGCACGTTCGGGCGTACGAATCTGAGCGCGCTCGGCGGCGCTGCGCTGGTCGGAACGTCGTGGCCCGTGAACCGCCGCCGCACCGCCGATCTGCTCGGGCATGATGGTCTCGTCGTGAACGCGTCGGACGCAGGCGTCTTTGCGCGGGACGTGCTCGAAGAAAACGTCGCCGCGCTCGCGCTGCTCATGAGCAACCTCGGCCGCCTCGCGACCGATCTCTACGTCTGGTCGTCGTGGGAATTCTCGTTCGTCGAGGTGGCCGACGGCCTTGCCGGCACGAGCAGCATCATGCCGCAGAAGAAGAATCCGCACGCGCTCGAACGGGTGAAGGCCCTCGCGGGACAAGCGGTGGGGTGGTTGGCGTCGATGATGGGCGCGCAGCGCGGCGTGCTCTCGACCGATCTGGATGCGACGTTCGGTGACGATGTGGTGGCGGAGGCGCTGCGCGCGTCCCGCGCCGGGCTCCGGCTGCTGACCGAGACCGCGCGGACGCTGCGGGTGCGCGCGGACGTGATGGCCGAGCGGGCCGGCGTCTTCTGGAGCACAGCCAGCAATTTGGCCGACGAGCTGGTCCGCCGGTTCGATCTGCCGTTCCGGACCGCGCATCATGTGGTGGGGCGTTTCGTGAAGTACTCGACCGAGGCCCATCAGGGGCCGGGCGACGCCTCCGCCGAGTTGTTCCGCCGCGCCGCGCGTGAGATGGCGGGGCGGGATATCGAACTCGGGGCCGCGGATCTCCGCCGCATCCTGGATCCGCGGGCGTTTCTCGAAACGCGGGTCACCGAGGGCAGCGCCAACCCGCGTCACGCCGCGGACCACATCCGGCTGCTGAACGAGGCGACCGATAGCCACGCCGCCTGGCACGCGCAGCAGACCGACAAGATCACGGCGGCGATCGCGGCGCTCGAGCGTACCGTCCGGGCGCTCTCGGCATGACAACGATGCCGCCCACCGGGGCCTCGACGTTCAGCGGACAGCTCGCCGAGTTCGGCGCCTCGCTGACCCTCGAGCGGGTGCCGGCCCCCGTCATTGCCCACGCGAAATTGCTGACGCTCGACACGTTGGGTGCGGCGATCGCCGGTGTGCCGACCGCGGAGTGCCAAGCGGCAATTCGCGCGGTCCGGACACTGGCGGCGGCCGACGGCGGGCCCTCGACTGTGTGGGGCACCGCGTTGCGCACCACGCGGGCATGCGCGGCGCTGGTCAATGGCATCGCCGCGCACGCGCAAGAACTGGACGACTTCGGTGGGTGCGATCATTCCGGCGCGGTCGTGCTCCCGGCCGTGCTGGCGGCGTGCGAGGGCAGCGGCGTGACGGGTGCCCGCGCCCTCGAGGCGATCATCGTCGGCTACGATTTGGCGCTTCGCGTCCTTGAAGCCGCCGGCGGCTATCGGGCCCACAACGGACGGGGCTGGCATTCGACGGGGACGTGCGGGAGTTTCGGCGCCGCGGCTGCGGTCGCAAAGGTGTTGAACCTAGACGCCCGCCACACGACGTGGGCGCTCGGCATCGCCGGCACCTTTACCGGTGGGACGTGGGCGTTTCTGGCCGATGGCGCGATGAGCAAGCGCTACCATCCCGGACGGGCCGCTGAAACAGGCGTTGTCGCGGCGGCGCTCGCCCAAGAGGGCTTTACCGGCCCGACGCAGGTGTTTGAGGCCGAGTGGGGCGGATTTCTTCCGACGTATGCGCCCGGCGATGCCGAGCCCGCCCGGCTCACGCGGTCCCTCGGCACGGAGTTCATGATCATGCGCAGCGGTGTCAAACCATACGCCTGCTGTCGCGGCGCCCACAGCACGCTCGATGCGGTGCTCGATCTCAGGCGGCGCTACGCACTCACAGCGGACCGGGTCGCCGCCGTCGCTATCCGGTGTACCGCGGCGGACAAGCAGATGCTGGGAGATCGCGACCCGATGACGCGGCTCGCCGCGCAGATGAGCCTGCCCTACAGCGTGGCTGTTGCGCTTACGACGGGCCGCGCTTCGCTCACCGAATACGAAGACACCTGGCTCATGAACGGTCCGACGCGCGCGCTCATGGGGAATGTCGAAATGCGGGTCGACGCGTCGCTGCCCGAGGGGAGGGAGCCGTACGTCACGATCACGACGCGCGACGGACAGCAGCACACCGGCCACGTCGACATCGGGCGAGGCGCGCCTGAGAATCCGCTTCCGCCGTCGGACATCATCGCGAAATACGAGAATCTCGCGGCGCGGGTGCTTCGACCGAAATCGGTCGGCGCGATCAAGGACTTGGTGCTCGCGCTTGAGGAGGTCCCCACGATCGACGCGCTGTGCGAAGCGCTGCGAACGGCTGAGACGCGAACGACCTAGACCGCGCTCCCGCCGAGCTCGTCGCGCGGAATATGGCACGCGATCTTGTGGCCGCCATCGTCGGGCAGGAGCGGCGGCCGCTGCTCTTCGCAAATCGGCCCGATTTTCCTCGGACAGCGGAGATGAAATGGACAGCCGCCGGTAACATACCCGTTACCGGCCTCGGCAGCCTGGCCGGCGGACTGCTGCCCCGTCGCGGGCCGACGCTCCGTTGACCTGAGGCTCGGCACGGCCGACAGCAGCTCCGCTGTATAGGGATGGTATGGGGGCGCAAAGACCTCTTCGGTCGGACCCTCCTCGACCACCGTACCCCCGTACACGACCATGACGCGGTCGGCAAGATGGCGCACTACCGACAGGTCGTGCGAGATAAAGACGTACGAGACGCGGCGCTCCTCCTGCAGGCCGGCCAGCAAATTGAGGGTTGCGGCCTGAACCGACACGTCCAGCGCAGAGGTCGGTTCGTCGCACACCACGATCTCGGGATCGATCGAGAACGCGCGGGCGATCGCGACCCGTTGCCGCTCGCCGCCGCTCAACTGGTGCGGCAGACGATCCAGGTGACGTTCCCCAAGCTTCACCGCCTGAAGCAGCGCGGCGGCCCGCGCCCGCCGCTCACCCGCCTTCGTCCCGCCGAAGAGTTGCGGCGGGCGCGCCACCGTTTCGAACACCGTGCGGCGCGGATTCAGCGTCAGATCGGGATTCTGGAACACCATTTGAATGTGGCGGCGCGTGGCCCGCGTCCAGTCCTGGGTGCGCCGCGGCAGCCGCTCACCGTGGAGACGTA
>DASSXJ010000281.1 GCA_035703895.1 bacterium
GGGTTGACATCAGCATAGATGATCTTGAGCTCGAGGGACATCGCCAGTGGAGATTGCAGGACGACCGCGAAGTTGTCGAGATAGTGGAACCGGAGGAACTCGGAGGGCTTCCCGGTGATCGCGGTGATGGCGGCCTCTGCCCGATCGAAGTCTCCAATCTCCTTGACGTGCTGGTGGCTGTGGTTCCCGATGACATGCCCTGCGCCGGCGATGCGCTCGACCGCTTTCGGAAACCGTTCCGCCCACTTTCCAATGACGAAGAATGCCGCCCGCACGTCCTTCATTGCGAGGATGTCCAGCACCTGGTCGGTTCGAGGAGGATTGGGACCGTCGTCGAACGTGAGCGCAACCGCAGGTCGGTCGCGCCGAGCGTGATTATGATACCGAACTCGCACGGGGCGTCTCCTCTCGCCGGCGCGAGCCCGGGCGCTGGATCATGTAGTGTTCACGCGATCACGGCGGCGATCCGGCTCAACGACTCCACGTACCGGTAGTTGACGTACAGGTGATCGTCATCGTACTCGTAGTGTTCGTGTTTGATGCCGAGGCTTGTCAGCTTGCGTGAGAGGAGACGCGCTCCAAAGTGGAGATAGTACTGATCGCGGTTACCGCAGTCCAGGTAGATCATCCGCATCGACCGGAGCGCGTCCGCATGCGACTCCGCCAGCGACACGGGGTCGAGCGCTGTCCACCGGGCCCAGACGTCGGGGAGCAACTCGCCGGTCACGATGTCGACCGGGAGGTCGAAGTAGTAGGGCGGACGATCCGGATTCGGCGAGAAACACATCGACAAAGCAGCGATGTAGGCGCTGTCGTACCGCTTCGGGAGGGCGAGGTAGTGGTCCAGAAATTTCTCCACACCGCCAGCCCGGTGTGCCTGGTTGAGGAACTCCCAGAACAGCGGACGATACGCAGCCTCGAAGTAGATATCGCCGCTGTGCGATGCGACGGCGCAGAAGTTCTGTGGGTGGCGTATCGCCAGCGCCAAGGCCCCGAACCCCCCGCTTGATTTGCCATCAACGCCCCGGTGGGCTCGCCCTGGCTTCGTGCGGTAGGTTCGGTCGATGTATGGGATCAGCTCGCCGATGATGTAGTCCTCGTACTGGCCGTTCGCAGGAGAGTTGAGGTACAGCGACCCTCCGAAGCGCGTAAAAGCATCGACCATGACGAGGATGGTCTCGGGAGCCCCCCCGTGGATAATACGGTCCATGCACATCGGGAGCGAGGGTATCCCCGGGCTGCCGTTCACGCCCCAGAGCGCCGTTTGCGCGAACCCGTGGCACCAGAAGATCACCGGGTACCGATCGCCCGAGGCGTCGTAGCTCGGCGGGAGGTACACTGGAATCGTCCGCACGTACGGATCGCCGTGGGGATTGCCCCGCAGGGCGTGGCTCTCGAATCGATCGAGGATGACGCGCCCGATCTTCTCCGGCATCTTTCGCTCTCTCAGGACGCCTGGCTGCCTCGCCCCTAGTGCTTCGTGATCGGGTAGTAGTACCACGCCAAGGAGAACATAGCATTCGTGTACCATCCGTGCACCCAGTCGCGGTAGACGACGGGGACCGTGCCGTACCCCAGGTACACGACCGGCACATCTTCGTACGCGACTTGCTGAACCTTGCGATATAACTCGGCCCGCTTCCCCTCATTGGTCTCGGTCCGCGCGTCTTCGATCAGCTTATCGAGCGCGGGGTTCGAGTAGCCGTACTGCGGCGCGTAGTTCGTCCCGGTGTGCATATACGCCGCCACGAAGTCGTCTGGGTCCGCGAAATCGACCCCGAAGCCGAGCCAATACAGCGTGCCCTTCCGCGCCGAAATGTTAGGGAAGTAACTCGGGCCGGGGAGCGAACGGATGTCGACCCGAAACTTCGGGTTCAGGGATTCCAGATTCTCTTTCAGGATGCGCGTCCCGATGATTCGGTGGGGGTTCCCGGCGTTGAACGTCTCGGTGAACTTGAAGCCCTTGTCCCACACCTGCCCGCTCCAGGCCTGCTTGAACTCCGCGACGGCTTTCTCCCGGTCGGTCTGGTACCATTTGTTGCGAACGTCGTATCCGAGCAGCCCGGCTGGGACCGGGCCGTTCCCGGCGATCATCTTCCCGCTCCAGGCGGTCTGCCAATACGTGCCGTAGTCGAAGGTGTATGCGATCGCGCGCCGCACGTGGATGTCGGAGAAGAAATCCGGCGGGATGCCGTTGCCGTCCAGCTTGCCGCTGCCGATGTCGGGGTTACCCTCCGGGTTGATCTTCATGTTCATGAAGAAGGACTGCGTGAACAACTGCGGCACATTCTCGACGATGCGGACGCCGGCGGCGCCCCGAACCGACGCGAGATCGCCGTACCCCGTCTCGATCACGTCGGCATCGCCGGTCGTCAGCATCAGGCGGCGCGCAGGAAAGTCCTGCACGACTTTGAAGACGAGTTGCTTGAGCTTGGCGGGCGGGCGCCAGTAGCCGTCCCACCGTTCCAGCACGATCTGGTTGATCGAGCGGTTCCAGCTGGCCAGACGGAAGGGGCCCGTGCCGAGGTCTTTCTGAAACAGTTCGGTCTTATCCGGGCTCGCGGGGTTGTTGTATTTTGCCAGTGCCGCCTTTGACCCGTCCCAGCCGCCGGCGCCTACCACCGCGGGCTTCGAGTGCACGAGCGAGAACGAGGCCATGATCGAGAGAAAGCCGCTGTAGGGGGCCTTGAGGGTGAACACGACATCGTGACCCTTCACCTGAATCGCGCGATCTATTTCGTCGAACACGGTGGGGATCAGCTTGCCGCTGGCGTCGCGTGTGCTATCTCGGCCGATGAGCGGGGTGAGCACAATCCACGATCCTCCACTGTCCCGGTCGACCAACGCAAAGCGCATGATCGAGTACTTGACGTCTTCCGGCGTCATCACGGACCCGTCGTGGAACTTCACCGCGCTCCGGATGTGAAACGTGTACGTCCGGAGGTCCTTGGAGATCGTCCCATCCTGGAGGGACGGCACGTTCGTCGCGAGCATCGGAGCGTACCGACTCGTCGAGCCACCGTCGAAGAAGATCAACGGCTCGTACATCATGTAGGCGACCGGCTCGCGACTGTAAATGTCGTCGGCCCACGCGGGATCCAGGCTTTCCGGTGAGCTGATCCTCACGACTACCAGTGCGTCAGGATTCTTGATCGGCTGCGCGAGCGTCGTCGCCGTGAGGCCGAGCAGGGCGACCGCCCACAGGCCCGCGAGCATCCACGAACTCGTACGAACGGCACGCATCCGTTCACCTCCACCAAGGATCACGACCTCGTCTTCCCGCTTACTGGTCCTTCCTCTTCATCATGAAAGCGTATTTACGCGCCTCTTTCGATCTGGGTCACACGGGAAAGCGGCTCATCATCACGTTCAACAACGCCCGCCATGCCTTGAAGACGCTGAGGACATCAGGACCCTCGTAACCGACCGATCTCGGCCCGAGCCGGTTCACGCCGGGCAACAGGCTGGCGAGATCTGCGAGGTCCGGGCTCACGATGTCCACCTCGAGCCGAATCGGCGGAGCCACTCGATACGGGCGGAGCCGCGCGGCGCGCCGGACCGCTTCGGCGGCTCCATCTTTAATGGCTGCCCGGGCCTTTTCGGGGTGCAGGTGGACCGCCGCGTGGGTCCCCAACGCGCGCTTCACCTCCACGCCCACCACCTCGGATCCCAGCAGGCTTTGCGCTTGCGCAACAACCGTGTTGTCGCCGGTGACGAGGACCACCGGCACGCGAAAGTGACCTGCGACCGCGGCATTGATCCCATACTCGCCCATCGAGATCCCGTTCAGCCGCAAATCTTGGATGATGCCGATATAGGTGTGGGCCAGCACCGAGGCCGGGGTCCCAGCACTTCCATGATAGCCTGTGAACATTACGGCGCCAAAGGTCTCATCCAACCCTTCGAGCATACAGAGCATCTTCGGCGTGCCGCTCACGTACCTGGCGTCGCGGTGCAGGGCGAGCGGCAGCAGGTTCCGCATGCTCCCGTGGGCGTCGGTGACCCACACCTCCGTGGCCCCGCCCTGAAAGGCACCCGTGATCGCCGCGTTGACCTCCTCGGTCATGAGCCGTCGCGCCCAATCGTACTCGGCGGCGTTGTGTTGCATGCCCGTCAACATGGCACGGTCGGGGATGGCGGTGTGCGCCCGATCGACGATGCCTGCGGTCCCTTCCATGTCTGCCGAGATCAGCACCTTCATCTAGACACCTCGAACGGCGGAATCGATCAACCTCCGGGACGGAGGTAATCAGTGAGGGCATCGCCCAGAAGGTTGAACGTCACCCCTACCCACAGGAGGGCGAGGCCGGGGAATAGCACCATCGCGGGAGATGTGAGCAGAAAGTCGCGCCCCTCCGCGATCATGAGCCCCCACTCGGGAGTAGGAGGTTGGACCCCCAGACCGAGAAAGCTGAGCGCCCCGCCCAGCAGGATGTTGAGCACCGCGTCGGACATGGCGAAGATGATTCCCACGGTCACCACGTTGGGCAACAGGTGGCGGCGGATCACGCGCGCGTCGGAGGCGCCGAGGGCGCGTGCACCTAGGATGTACTCGCGGGTCTTGGCCGCCAGGATTTCGCCGCGGATGACCCGCGCGTATGCCACCCATCCCGCGACCACC
>DASSXJ010000282.1 GCA_035703895.1 bacterium
GGGCGCATGAGCATCATGGCGGTCCGTTCGTAGGGAGCGGTGAAGATCTGCAACTCGGCGAGGGTGTGCAGGTCCAGGATTTTGCCCATCTCGGTCCCAGTCGGGACGATGGTGCCGACAGCATCTTCGCGCAAGGTGGGCACGAAAATTCCACCCACCTTGGCGCGCATGGCTTCCGTTGCGCTCACATCGATGGATCTCTCAGCCGGAGCGGGGGTGGTGTCGAGTGCCAGGACGCCGAGGCGAAAGAGGGCACGCTCGAGACCCTTGGCATTCCGCTCCGTCCAATACATTTCCTTGCTCGAACGCCCGCCCACTTCAACATTCGCGACCTTGATCCCCAGCGAGCGGGCGTACGTGGTTAGACCGCCGCGCTTGTTAGGAGCATTGCTGATGAAGGGCGCACCCAGATCGGCAGCAAGCTGTTCGGATCCTTCGAAGCGTTTGACAAAGGCGTTGATACACCACGTGCCGCCGCCGTGGAGGTCGATGACCACATCGCTGTCAGCGACCAACGGGGCAATGGATGCCGCGAGGCGGTCGGTGTGCGAGCCTTCGCTGTTGCCTGGGAAGACGCTGTCTAAGTCGATTGAGTTTGGGGAATCGATCCATGAATTGCGGCGCTCAACCTCGGCTGCCAGAGCATTGGCGGTAAAGACGACGCGCAGCCGTCCGGTGAGCTTCGCAAAAGGGTGCTGGCAAAGCATTTTGATCGCCAGGGCGGACCAGGGCCCTTCGTCGCCGTGCGTCCCGGCGATGAGAGTCGCGCGAGTCCCAGTCGTACCGGCTTCGCCATATTTCAGCGGGATGTGCTGTGCGGCGGCGTGGGCAGTGACCTGGATTTCGTTCCAGATCAATGATTCATGAATCGTCTTCAAGACCGGCTGCTCCCTAGAAATTGAGCAATTCGATGCTCGGCTTTCCCCCGACGCGTGTCTCTATTCTGCATGCCTGCTGTACAGCTCCTGGCGCGCGCGAAAATCGTCCGGATAGAGCGTGACCTTTTCGGCCGCGAACTCAAAATCGTCACCCTCCCGCGCGATGGTCTGGACCAGCTTCGCGGCGTCGAAACGATAGCCGCTGAACCGGCTAGGTGGCTGTGCAGCAAGCCACACCCACGCCTTGCCGAGTTCGACCGGATCCGCCCAGCTCGCTCTCAGCCCCGGAGGGGCTTGATCGTACTCCGCCCAGGTCATGCGCGTCGGCTTGATGCGGATACCCGGACCGATCGTATTAAGCGCGATATTATGTTGCTTGGCCTCAAGCGAAAGCGCCTTCACGAATCCTTCGATTCCGTGCTTGATCGTGCAGTACGCGATCTCCTCTTTATAGCCGCGAATGCTGGAGCCGCTCGCGATGCCGATGATGTGGCCCCAGCGTTGCTCTTTCATCTGATGCCAAACGGCGTAGGAGCAATTGAACAGTCCGCCGATGCCGACATTGATTTGACGTGACCATTCCTCCGGCGTGGTCGCTTCAAACGTGATCAGCGGCATGTAAATCGCGTTGTGCACCACGACATCCAGCCGCCCCCAGCGATCGACGATCTTCGTCACCATGCTCTTGCACTCGGCGAGGTCCGCCACATCGGAACGGCAAACCTGAAACTCTGTGCCGTCGGCGCCCAGGTCTCGGGCGCAGCGCGCAAGTTCGTCGTCGCTAATGTCGGTGACGCAAACCCTCGCGCCCGCGATGCCAAACGCCCGGGCGATTCCCCATCCTAAACCCCGCGCCGCGCCGGTGACAAGGGCAACGCTATCTTTTACTAACATCGCGCTTTTGCCCCTTTCACCTCATCGCTGATGAATGACACCTGCACCGCGGCGCGCGCCGGAAGGATGAGTTTCGTGGGGGCCTGGTATCGGACCTCCGCAGGTCACTCAACGTGCGGGTCTGCCAGAGCTAAGCGCCAGGAGGCAGGCGATCTGGCCGCGCCGCATCGACAGGGTCAGCAGGAGCGCGCTGAGTAGACACGCCGGCATGTCGCCGCGCGCCGGGTCGAGTGCTTCGTCCGGCAGAGCAGCGATGTAGTCGTCGGTCGAAGCGTACACCGCCCGGGCATAGGATCGTAGCTTGGCCTCGTCGAGCCGCACCCGGCGCGCCCAGGCGCACCAGTCGGTCGTCTCGACGAGCGGTGGCATTTCGCTGAGGCCAGTGCGGCCGACCCAGGTGGAGAGCGCGAGCGGCTTCGCCGTAGCGAGCACGCCGTTGACGCCCAGGTCCTCGCACAGCACGACTTGTGCATAGCAGGCCCCTGCCGGAGGAGCCAAACCGGGTGGATACCGGTGGAGGGCCTCGGTGCTGAGCCGTTCGATCGCAGCGTCAAGGAGGTCGTGAGCCAGTCGGAACTGCCAGCGCAGGAGACCTCTCGCGGACAGGTCGACGAGGGAATTCATCGGGTGTCGCGATCACGGCCGCGACGGCGCGGCGCCGTCTTGGGTCGGCGGGACAGCTGGTAGGCTGAATGGGCCAAATAGCTGCGGGCCGACAAAGAGGGTCATAGCGGCAATCGATTCGTCTTGGATCGTGAGCAGGTGGATAGAGTGAGCCCGCCATTCGGGCCCCTTCCGGCCGCGGCTATACATGGCGAACCCTGGCTGCCGGTTCGCGGCTACGGGAACGAGCCGGAAGCCGCCGTATCCCCCCGTCCTCCAAGCCCAGCCAAAGAACCCCCGGATCGCCTCGCGTCCCAGATACCACTGTCGCCAGGGCGGCATGTTCAGGGCCGCATCCTCCCTGAGCAGGGCGGCGAAGGCGTCAAAATCGGCGCCCTCCCAGGCGCGGACGTAGCGCTCAAGCAAAGCACGCTGGCGATTGTCCGGCGCCGGCTGGGCGCTGGGCCGGCCAGTGGGAAACCGCTTCCCAAGCGTGGCGCGAGCGCGCTGCAGAGCGCTGTTGACCGATGCGACCGAGGCATCAAGCAGCCGAGCTGTCTCGGTGGCCGACCAGCCCATCACGTCGTGGAGTAGCAGGGCGGCCCGCTGTCGGGGCGGGAGGTGCTGGATCGCCGCGACGAAGGCGAGCTGCACCGCCTCACGCATCTCGTAGCGCGCCGCCGGCCCCGGTGCGGCGTCGACGATGCCCTCGAGCGCCGCGTCCGGATAGGGCTCGAGCCAGGCGATCTCGGTGGCCGGCCCGCCCTCCGGCATCCGGTCGGACGGCGGACTCTGCGTCTCCGGCAGCACCCGACGTGTATTCGCGCGGCGGGCGAGGGCGTTAAGGCAGACGTTGGTGGCGATCCGATAGAGCCAGCTTCGGAAGGATGCGCGTCCTTCGAAACCGTCGAGCCCTCGCCAAGCGCGGAGGAACGTCTCCTGGACCAGGTCCTCGGCATCGTGGAACGAGCCGACCATGCGATAGCAGTGGAGCTGTAGTTCCCGGCGGTAGGGCTCGGTGAGATGGTGAAACCCGTCCCGGTCGCCCCTTTTGGCGGGCTCCAGAAGCGTCGGTCGGTCCGGCATGTCGGCGACGGGCCTGCTCACCGAGGGACTCCTTTCCTCTGCGTAGCGGACAGACGAGCCTTCGCTGTCTCGCCAGCCTCTCTCCTACATAGACCACGGGAAGGACCAGAACTCATCGGTCGCTGCCTTGTGGCCGGGCGGGAGACGGGCTGGTGGGAACCGCGTTCCGCAGGAAACCCACATCTTGGCGTGGCCCGCGCCACCGATGACGTCTCACATTGGTGGCGTGAGTCCGGGAACCGACGAGGGCGCGATGACGATCAGGATTCCAAGTCCGACGATCGCTAGCGCCAGCGGCACATCGATGGCGGCTTTCGCGGGCAGGAGCTTCTGGGCGAGGACGAGGACGGCGATCACGGACATCCAGGTGACGCTCATGACGCTCAGCGCCACCAGCATCAGCATCAGTCCGATGCTCGAGCCGACGCAGTAGAGCCCGAACTCGAATCCAGAGCGGACGCTCTCGCGGCACCGCCGGCGGAAGTGCTGCTTGAGCGGCGTGAACTCGTAGACACCTGCCGCGATCGCAACCGCGCCCGCGGCGAAAGTCCCGTGCGGCCGGTACAACGCATACACGGCGACGCCCACGAGTGCCCAGACGGCAAGGTATGACCCGACGAATAGCGGCACGGCGCGCACACGACCGCTGGCATGAGCGCGTCTCAAGACTGCCGGAGCCGCGCCCGGCAGCATCATCGCCGCCATCATCGACACCCACAGGGCAACAAAGAACGCGAACGAACCGAGCTCGGTCGCAACGCCCATGTCCATCCTGTTCATCTGGCGGACCGCGACGGCCCATGATGCGGCGGCGAGCCCGAGCGTCGCCGTCAGCGCGGCTACCGTCGCGGCCGTCCTAGCGCTCGTCATGGCGGAGGAGCGGGAAGACGGCGTCGCGTCGGTCCGCTACCCGATCGAACAGTTGGTAGCTCAACGGTGCCAATGTCCCAACCAAAGGCGCCGTTGACAACATGCCGGATGAGACGCCAGTTAGCCACGCTGGGGCTCTAGCGTTTGGGCCCTATCGTACTCGTCGTGGCGGCGGAACCAGGGGCCGGACTCGTTGCGACCGAGTGGCGCGCGGTCGAGCCACTGGTACATGCCCCAGAGGCCGTCCAGCCCGCGCGCGTAGGCCGAGTAGGTGTGGTAGACAACGCCGTTTTCGAGCGCGAACGCGCTCATGCCCGGCCTCTCGCGTATGTAGGTGGCCGGGTCGGTTCCGCACATCGCCGCGTTTTTTGCGGCGCCGCTGCTGGCCGCGGGTTCCCGGACCATCGGCGGCTCATGCCGGTAGTTGTAGTCGATGCCGCCCTCGCGCTGTTGTTCCTTCGTAAAACCGACGCTGAAGTCGGAGTTGAAGTCGCTGTCGAACGAGGACGCCCAGGGAAACATCCAGCCCATCCGCCGCTTGTACGCCTGCAGTGTCGCGAGCGGAGCCCGCGACGTCGCGCACAGCGTGACGTCGTGATGCGCGAGGTGAACGACGAAGCCGTCGAAGCCGTCCGCGATCGACGAACAGGCCGGACAGCCCGCCGTGTACTCGGGCCCGTACATGAAGTGATAGACGAGGAGCTGCGAGCGTCCTCTGAAGAGATCGGCGAGGGACGCTGTGCCCTCGTCGGTCTCGAAGCGGTACCCCTTGTCGATTCGAACCCAGGGCAGCTCCTGCCGCCACCGCGCCAGTTCGTCGCTACGCCGCGTCAGCGCCTTCTCGGCCTCGAGCAGCTCCAGCCGGGCCGCAAGCCACTCTTCACGTGTTCCGGTCTTATGATCGGTCATTGGTTCAGCTCCTTTCCCTTGGGGCAGTGGACAG
>DASSXJ010000283.1 GCA_035703895.1 bacterium
GGGGCCATGACCTGATACCAGTCGCTCGCGATGAAGAACGGCCCCTCCGCGTCTCGCCGCGCCACGGCGGCGATCGCCGGCCCGGCCTGGGACCACCCGTAGTAGTTCGCGGCCGGGTCGATCTGCGGCGGAAGGAACGTAGCGGTGAGGAACGGCAGCGCATAAAAGAGTGCCCCGATAAATCCGGTCACTCCGGCCACGATCGCGAACAGCCTCCACCGGATGTGCGACGCCGCCAAGGGCAGCGGTTCGGTCGCGATGCCGGCCAGCGCGACCACGCCGGCCATATATCCTGGCGCGGACCAGTGAGGTTTGGCGTAGACTAAAAAGCTCCCCGCGAAGGCCCCGAGCACGACCGGCCATCCCGCGGCCGCCAGGAACAACCACGCCGGGTCCTGCCGCCTGATCCCGCGCCACGCGGCCACGACAAGGGCCAGGATCAAGGCGGGGAACATCAGCGGGCTTGCGTAGACAAACTGCGTTGTGAGGAAGAACCGAGTGTTGCTTTGATCGGTCCACCGCGACGTCCCGAGCGCGGTCAGCGCAAAGGAGATCCAATGGTGCGCCGCGTTCCACCACACCACGGGCGCGAAGATGGCGAGCGCGACCGCAAGTCCGAGGTAGGGCTCGCGCCGCGTCAACCAGCGGCGGTGCACCGGCGAGAGCAGCAGCCACAGTCCGATCGACACCGGGAGCGCGACGGCGACATACTTGCTCTGGAGCCCCAATCCCAGCCACACCCCCGCCGCCAGCCACGGCCCCAGGGCCGTCCCGGTCGCCGCGCGCCAGGCCCAGAGCAGGGTCATCACCCAGCAGAGAAACAACGGGCCGTCGGGGGCCGTCAGCAGCGACCCGGCCACGAACACCGGGATGAGCGAGTACAAGATGACCGCCCAGGTCGCAGCGTCACGACCAATCACCTCCCGCGCCAGCGTCCAAAGCGCCAGCGAGGTGGCGAGCGCGAGTCCAACCGCGACGGCGTGAACGGCGAACGGCGTGTTCCCAAGGACCCGGACCCCCGCCCACACCAGGTACGCGATCGCCGGCGGATGATCAACATACCCCGCCGCCAGGTGCCTCGACCACTCCCAGTAGTACGCCTCGTCGTCACCGAGCGGGAGGGTCGCTGCGAGGACTAAGCGAATGGCGGTGAGGCTGAGCAGACCGGCAAGGAGAGAACGTGGAACGCGAGGCATGCTTGCACGATGGTACGGGATTTGCCCCACGCCGTCAATCAATGACGGCGCACGGCCGCAATGCGAAGTGACCGTACGCGCTGGGATGCGCGATACGCAGAAGGGGACCGCCGTCACGATGCCGGCCCGTCGCCGCTTCTCCTGGAATGGCTCCCGCGATGGCAGGCCGGACGCGCACTCGACGTTGCCGCCGGGTTGGGACGCCACGCGCTGCTCCTTGCGCGACACGGATGGTCGGTCGACGCGATCGATATTTCGCTCGAAGGGCTCCGCGTCCTCAGCCAGCGGGCGCGCGACGCCGCGATGAGGATCAACCTCGTCCTCGCGGACTTCGACACGTTCGCATGCCGGCCCGCGGTCTACGACCTCATCGTCGACACGTTCTTTCTGGACCGCCGGCTGATCCCCCGGTTCTGGCGCTGGCTCCGTCCCGGAGGCGTGGTGTTCTTCGAAACGCACTTGACGACCCCGACCCCAGCAGATCGGAGCAAGTATGCGCTGCAGATGCACGAGGCCCGCGGGCTGTTTGCGCGCTGGGATCTCCTCGCGTATTCGGAAGGACCCGAAGACGACGGCGCGCGGTGCATCGACACGGTTCGCCTCGTTGCCCGCCGGCCATGAGCGTAGGAGCGCCCGGTCCCCGCACCGAATTCGGGGGGGCGTGGCCACGGCGCGCGCGGCAATCGCACTCGCGATCGACGGACCGATGGGTTCGGGGAAGAGCACGGTAGCCCGCGAGGTCGCCAAGCGCCTCGGATTCCAGTACGTGGATACCGGCGCGATGTACCGCGCGATCGCCGTCGCGGCAATTCGGCGGGGCATCGCCCCCGATGATGTCGACGCGCTGGCGAGACTCGCGCGCGCGGTCACCCTCAGCCTCGAGCCACAACCGGACGGATCCACGCGCGTGCTGGTGGACGGGGACGACGTCACCCCGGCGCTCCGAAGCGTCGAGGTGAACCGCATCGTGTTCAGGGTCGCTCGGGTACCTGGCGTGCGCGACGCCCTCGGGGCCATCCAGCGGGCGTTGGGCGGCCGCGGCGGGGTCGTCATGGAGGGGCGGGATATCGGATCGGTCATCCTTCCGAACGCGGAGGTCAAGGTGTTTCTCACGGCCTCAATTGAGGTGCGGGCCCACCGGCGTCAGGCGGAATTGGTGGAGAACGGGGCGCCGATGCCGCTCGGGGAGGTCCAACGGATCATCGAGGAAGACGACCGGGCGGCCACCACCCGGGATGTCGCGCCGTTGCGGGTGGCACCGGGGGCGGTCGTCATCGACAGCACGCGCCTCTCGATCGATCAAGTCGTCGATCAGATTGTGGCGTTGGTGGAGCGCGCGCGTGGTTTATAGGCTGTCTCGCTTTGTCATATGGCTCGTCCTCCGCACACTGTTTGGGTTCAGGGTCGAGGGCGGCCACCACGAGCCGGCCTCGGGTCCCTTGCTCATCGTCAGCAACCACGTCAGTGATCTTGATCCTCTCGTCTTGGGGGCCGCCCTTCGCCGCCGGGTAAATTACATGGCCAAAATCGAGCTGTTCCGCCCGCCGCTCCTCCGGTGGTGGGTGAGCGCATGCGGAGCCTTCCCCGTCCGCCGCGGGGAGGCGGATCGCCAGGCGCTTCGCACGGCCCGCGCCCTTCTCGAACACGGGGAGGCGCTCGTCATGTTCCCGGAGGGGACGCGCGGGGCGAGCATCCGCGACCTCCGCCCGCCCGAGCCGGGCGCCGCGCTCCTCGCGCTTCGCACCGGTGCGGTGATCCTGCCCGTGGCCGTGATCGGGACCGACACGGTGTTCCCGAAAGGCGCGCGCCGCCTCTCCCGCGGCACGATCCGGGTCAGGGTGGCGGCGCCGATACGAATCGATGGACTCACGTCCGGGTCCGCCGCCGGCCGCGCCGAT
>DASSXJ010000284.1 GCA_035703895.1 bacterium
GGCCGCCCATGCCGCCGCGAACGGTTCGTACTCCGGCTGTCGCTCGACGGTGAACGGCGAGGCCCCGAGCGACACGTCGCGGCCGGCCAGCCGTTCCACGTACGCCCACTCCGCCGCCGCGGTGTGGAGCAGCGTGGCCCGGATCGATCCCAGGCCGATCGGGAATGTCCGCGTGTACACCTGGGATGGCTGGGCGCCGACCCATTCCAGCAGCCGGCCGCGCGCCCCGACAACGTAATCGAAGAAATGGGTGAAGTCCATCGGTGAAGTTGTCATGTCCGCCTTATTCCATCACGGGCTGAGCGGTCCCTGCAGTGCGCGCCTGCGCCGCGCGTGAAAGGACTTGTACTTGCGATGGCGGAACTCTAGGGGCGCCCAGTGAGGTCGAGTGGAGGTGAGCGATGGGGTATCTCAGCCGCTCGGTGTTCCAGGACCGCCTCGCGCGCATCCGGGAGGCGTGTGATGCGGCGGACCTGGCGGCGCTCGCGGTGCTGACCCCGGAGAACTTCTTGTACGTCTCCGGATACTTCCTCGACGTCCAGCCGTGGGAACGCCCAGTGGCCGCCATCGTCCCCCGTGACGGCGAGCCGTTCCTGGTCATGCACGAGCTCTCCACCAACCACGTCCGATACGCGAAAGAGCACGCGTCAATGTGGATCCCGGAGGTCCACTTCTACGCGGAACATTACCGAATGCAG
The DNA here is from genome assembly GCA_035703895.1 of bacterium. Taxonomy (NCBI): domain Bacteria; species bacterium. The sequence continues at coordinate 699 of DASSXJ010000284.1, forward strand.
CAGCGGACGTATCTGACCCCGCAGTGGCCGCAGATGGTGGCCGACCTGCTGCGGCGCAAGGGCCTGATCCGAGGGCGGGTCGGCGTCGATAGCCTCGGCGGTCCCATCATGCGGCTCCCCGATCTGCTCCCCGGGTTGCAGGTCGTCGACGCGGGCCGCATTCCCCGGGAGATGCGGATGGTCAAGTGCGAAGAAGAGCTGGCCCTCATCCGCCAAGGGGCGGAGTTGAGCGATTGGGGTCAGGCCCGCTATCGCGAGCACCTGGCGCCGGGGCGGCCGCTCGCCGAAATCGATACCCTTGTCGCCCACGAGATGGCCGCCGAAGCGATCCGAAGGTTCCCGGACTACAAGATCGAGATCCGCGTCTCGGGGCTCACCGGGCCGAACTCGGCCTGCCCCCACGGGATCAGCGGCGATTACGGCCAGGTCGTTGAACGCGGGCACGGGATCGTGAACATCGTCATCCCGCGGCTCAACGGGTACGTGTGCGAGAACGAGCGCACGTTCTTCGTCGGGACGCCGGACAGGGAGCAGGCGAACGCGTTCGAGGCGGCGGTCGAGGCGCAGGCCGCAGCTGCGGAGGCGTTTGTGGCGGGCGCGGTGGCGGCCGACGTCGATGCCGCCGCGCAGCGGGTCTTCGAGCGGCGCGGGTTCGCCGACCGGATCATCCACCGGACGGGTCACGGCATCGGGCTCGCCGGGCACGAGCACCCCGACGACATTGCGTTCAGTTACCGGCCCCTCGTGGAGAACGAGGTCTGGTCGTGCGAGCCGGGGATCTACCTCTACGGCGTGGGCGGGTTCCGGCACGACGACACCGTGATCGTCAAGAAGGGGCGGGCGGAGATCACCACCAAGTATCCTCGGGATCTGGAGTCCCAGACGGTTCCGGCCAAGGGAGGGCGGTAGCCCATGAAACGGTCGGCAGTCATCCTGCTCATGCTCGGGTTGGGGACGCTGCTCCTTCCGGCCGGGATCGTAGCTCAGACCAAATCCACCCAAGTGACAATCGGCATCGGTTCTGAGCCCCTGACGCTGATGGGTGCGACGATCGTGGACTGGACCACCAACGCCCAGCTCGAAAACGTCTACGATCTGCTGTTTACCCGAGATCCCAAGGACGAGAAGATCGTCCCCTGGCTCGCCACCGGATATAAGGTGATCGATGACAAGACCTGGGAGGTGACCCTCCGCCGTGACGTGCGCTTTCACGACAGGGAGCGGTTCGACGCGAACTCGGTGAAGTTCACCTTCGACTACCTCCTGGACCCCAAGAACAAGACCCACTACCTCCCGCGGTTCAAACGGGTCCAGAGCGTGGAGGTCGTGAACGACTCCACGGTGCGGTTCCGGACGTCGGAGCCCTACCCATCGCTGCTGAACGATATCTCGTTGCCGGGGCCGTTCATGCTCGCCCCGGTGTACGTGCAGAAGGTGGGGATCGAGTACGCTTCGTCCCACCCCATTGGCACCGGGCCGTTCAAGTTCAAAGAGTGGGTGCGCGGCGAGCGGTTGGTGCTGACCAAGAACCCCGACTATTGGGCCGGCCCCGTGAAGATCGACACGGTGGTCTTCCGGGTGATCCCCGAGTTCAGCGCTCGGCTGGCGGCGCTCCTCTCGGGGGAGATCGACGTGATGAAGGACGTCCCTCCCCAGGCCGTGGACACGGTCAACCGCAGCGGGCGGGCCACGGTGCGCTCCACCGTCAGTTCCCGGATCAACTATCTGGCGCTTGAGACGCTGCATCCCGGACCGATGCAGAATGTCAAAGTGCGCCAGGCGATCAACTACGCGGTCGACGTCGATGAATTGATCAAAACGGTGCTGGCCGGCCAGTCCACCAGGATTTGCGATTACGTGAGCCGGTTCGACCCCGCCTACACGCCGGCCGTCAAGTGCTACGGCTACAATCCCGACAAGGCGAAGCAACTGCTGGTCGAGGCCGGGTTCGATCCGAGCAAGCTCACCCTGACCCTGGACACCCCGACCGGACGGTATCCGCTCGACAAGGAGGTCTCAGAAGCGATCGCCGCGCAACTCGGCAAGATTGGGCTGACCGTTCGCGTGCAGGTCAACGAGTGGCGCAGCCACCTGGACAAGGTCATCAACCGCAAAGTCGGCGACATGTTCTTCCTCGGGTGGGGGCCCGACCTGGAGCCGACCGCCACGATCGCCCAGTTGTTCGTCGGGAGCCTGACCTACAGCAGCTTCGGCGATCCGAAGATCGAGGAGATGATCCACAAGGCCGAGCAGATCACGAACCCGCAGGCGAACGCCGCCGCGTACCAAAAAATCCAGGAGGCTCTCCAGCCGATGGCGCCCTGGGTGCCGTTGTGGCAGCAGCACGATCTCTATGGCGTGGCCAACTGGATCAAGTGGCAACCTCGGCCAGACGAGAAGGTTTGGATGTGGGAGGCGACTGCGAAGTAGACGACCTCCCCGGATGACTAGGTACCTCGTCGCCCGCGTGCTCCAGGCGGTGATCGCGGTCTTCTTCGCGCTCACCGCCGTGTTCTTTTTGGTCCGGATCACGGGCGATCCGGTGATCCTGTTCCTGCCGCTGGACGTCCAGCCCAAAGACATCTCCGAGTTCCGGCACCTGCTCGGCTTCGATCGGCCGGTGTGGGTCCAGTACGGGGCGTTTCTTGGGCGCGCGCTGCATGGAGACTTCGGCGCGTCGCTGCGCTACCGCGCGCCGGCGCTGCCGCTGGTCCTGCAGCGATTCCCCGCGACCGCCCAATTGGCCGCGGTCTCGCTCGCGCTGGTGGCAGCGGGTGCCGTGCCGATCGGTGTCGTCTCCGCCTCCCGCCGGGGCAGCATGGCGGACACGGTTGGGATCGCGGTCACGGCACTGGGTCAGGCGGTGCCGGGGTTCTGGCTCGGGCTGATGCTGATGTGGATCTTCGGCGTGTGGCTGCGGTGGTTCCCGGTGAGCGGGTACGGTAACTGGACCCATTTCGTGCTCCCGGCGTTCACGCTCGCGGCGTTCTACGCCGCGCAGATCGCGCGGGTGACCCGGTCCGCTGTGCTCGACGCGCTCGGGCAGGACTACGTCCGGACGGCCCGCGCGAAAGGCCTGAGCGAACCCAACGTCCTGGCCCGCCACGTGCTCAAGAATGCGGCGATCCCCGTGGTCACGGTGTTCGGCTTGAACGCGGGCCAGTTGCTCGGCGGCGCGGTGGTGACCGAGACGATCTTTGCCTGGCCCGGCCTCGGCGGGTACATCCTCAACGCGCTCCTCGGCCGGGACTTTCCCGTGGTGATGGTAGGGGTGCTCTTCACGTCCCTGATCTACGTCACGATGAACTTCCTGGTTGATCTCTCGTACCTCTGGCTGAACCCGCAGGTGCGATTTGGGTAGGCTCCCCCCCGGGCCCGGTCTTGCGGGGATGGCGATCGTCCTGGCGGCCCTCGGGTGTGCGTTGCTCGCGCCGTATCTAGCGCCCTACAATCCTACGGCCGCGTCGTTCGCGGCGGTGCTCCGGCCGCCGAGCCACGCGCACCCGTTTGGAACGGATCAGCTCGGACGGGACGTGCTCTCCCGGGTGATCTTCGGCGCCCGGATCGCCCTCCTCGTCGGCATCGTCACCGTCGTGGTCGCCGGGTTGGTCGGTTGCACCTTGGGGCTGGCGTCGGGCTACTTCGGCGGTTGGTGCGACGCGGCGATCATGCGCGTCGCCGACGTGCAATTGAGCTTCCCTTTCATCCTGCTTGCCCTCACGATCAACGCCATCATCGGCGCCGGACTTCGGAACATCATCGCGAGCCTCGTGATCGCCGGCTGGCCGCTCTATGTCCGGGTGGTTCGAGGCGAGGTGCTGGCGCTGCGGAACCGTGAATACGTCCACGCCGCCGTCGCGACCGGCGCGGCCGTCGGGCGCATCATTCTCCGACACGTGCTGCCCAACGTGACGACCCCGATCATCGTGATCTCAACGCTGCAGGTCTCACAGTTCATCATCGCCGAAGCGACGATCAGCTTCTTGGGGTTTGGCATTCAGCCGCCCGCCGCGGCGTGGGGGACGATGGTGGCCGACGGACGGAACTACATCTTCTTTGCGTGGTGGCTCTCGGCGTTCCCGGGCGCCGCCCTCGCGCTGACCGCGCTGGGAGTCAATCTCACGGGGGACTGGCTCAGGGATACGCTCGACCCGCGGTTGCGCACGTGACGCCGGTGGGGAGCGCCGCGGTCGTGTTCGATCTCGACGGCACGCTGATCGACTCGTTTGTGTTGATCGCGGAGTCTTATCGTCACGCGGCCCAGACGGTGCTGGGCCGCTCCCTCACCGAGGACGAGGTCGTGGCCAGGTGGGGGGAGCCGCTTCAGGTGCGTGTGGCCCACCTGGCCCCCGACCGCGGCGAAGAGTTGATCGCCGCGTACACCGCCTACTACGAAGCCCATCACGATCGGTTGTGCCGGCTGTTTCCCGGCATCCCAGAGATGCTGGCGGCGCTCGCCGCGCACGGGTGCCGGCAGGGCGTGGTCACCTCGAAGCGCCGCCGCGCGACCGCACACGCGCTCGAGCGGTTCGGATTGGGAGTGTGGATTCAGGCGGCCGTCTGCGCGGAGGACGTCCGCGTGCCAAAGCCGGCTCCCGATCCGATCCTCCAGGTCCGCACACGCCTGGACGCCGCACGGTCGGACGCGTGGATGGTCGGAGACGCGGTGTTCGATATCGAGGCGGCCCGCGGAGCCGGCGTGCGGAGCGTGGCGGCGTTGTGGGGGGCGCGCGAGCGGGAGGCCCTGCGTGCCGCTCGTCCCGACTATGTGGCCACGCGGCCGGCCGACGTGGTGTCGCTCGTCACATCCGTATCGTCGGGGTAGGCGACCGCCCGCCGCACCCGTAGGGCGACCCGTTCGCCCGCGGGGAGCGCCGGCCCGGTTCGGCTTTCCACCCGAACCGTGAGCGACCCGACCCGAATGAGGTAGTCCACGCGATTCCCGAGGTAGGTCGACCGCACAACCGCGCCGCGCAGGGATCCCGCGGGGTCGAGCTCCAGGTCCTCCGGGCGAATGCACAGCACCGCCCGTTCACCAGGGAGGCGCTCCGGGACCGAGAGGATGTGGTCGTTCGTGCCGTCGAGGAGACGGATCCGGGTGGTGGCCCCGTCCCGCCCCGCCACGACGCCCGGGAGGAAGTTAGCGGCGCCCACGAACGCGGCCACAAATGGGTCGGCGGGTCGTTCGTACAGTTCTCGGGGCGTCCCCGCCTGCGCCAGCCGGCCGGCCTGCAGCACCGCGATGCGCCCGGACAGCTCCATCGCTTCGGTCTGATCGTGCGTCACGTAGACGACCGTGATTCCGAGCCGCTCTTGCAGGTCGCGTAGCTCGGCCCGCATCTCCTCGCGCAGCTTCGCATCGAGATTGCTGAGCGGTTCATCGAGGAGCAGCACGGAAGGCTCCATCACGATCGCGCGGGCGAGCGCCACCCGCTGCTGTTGCCCTCCGGACAGTTCCTGCGGGTAGCGATCCGCGAATCGCTCCAGGTGGACGAGGTCCAACGCCCGACGGGTCCGGATGTCGACATCCGCCCGGGAGAGCCGGGCGCGTCGAAGGGGATAGGCGACGTTGCCCGCGGCGGTCATGTGCGGCCACACCGCATAGCTCTGAAAGACCATGCCCATCCCGCGCTGCTCGGGGGGCACCGCGGACGTGGTCGCCGCGGACGAGAGGACACGCCCACCGAGCACGATCTCCCCCGCGGACGGGGGAATGAACCCGGCGATCATGCGCAACGTGGTGGTCTTCCCGCACCCCGACGGTCCGAGCAAGGTGAGAAACTCCCCGTCGTGGATGGTGAGCGAGAGGCCGCGCACCGCCCAGACGTCGCCAAACGTCTTCCCCAGATCGCGGAGGACGAGTTCGGCCACGGCTCAGACTCCCGTGCCGCGGAGGGGCCCGCGCCCGGCGAGGTTGATCCCGATCAGGAGCACGGTCACCAGGAACGCCAGGGCCGCGGAGAGCGCGATCTTGCCTTCCTCGTGGAGCCCAAAGATGACCACCCCGATGGTCTCGTGGCCGACCGAGAAGAGCAGGATCGACAGCGTGAGCTCTGTCACGGCGGGAATGAACGCGAGCAGCCACCCCGAGATCAGGCTCGGGCGGAGCAGGGGGAGGACGATGTCGGCAAACGCTTCACCCCGGCTGGCCCCGCTGATGCGGGCCGCTTCCTCGAGCGAGCCGTGGAGCTGAGTCAAGCCGGCGAGCGTCGTGCGGACCCCGAAGACGAGAAACCGCGCGATGTAGGCAATGACGATGATGCCCAACGTGTCGTAGAGGCGGAGGCCGATCATCGGGATGGGGCGCAGCCACGCCAGGATCATCGCCAGGGCCACGACCGTACCGGGGACCGCGTAGGGGAGGGTGATCAGCAACTCGAGGAGGCCTGTTCCCCGGATCCGTGTCCGCTCCTTCAGGTAGGCGAACCCCGCGGCCAAGACGACGATCGCGGTGGCGGCGCCCGCGGCGAGCAGCAGGCTGTTGGTCATCGCCCGGCGGGCCTTGGGAAGGTCCATGAGCACGGTCGCGTAATGCCGCAGCGTGAGGTTTCCGGGGACCGGAGAGAGACCGTACGCGCGGACCACGGAAGTCAGCAGGATCGCTCCGAGTGGAAGAATCACGCTCACCGCAACCAGGGCGGCAAGGCCTGAGACAACGGGCCGGTGCCAGCGTCCCAGGGCGACGAGGGACGCCCCGCTCGCCTGTCCGCCGACCACGGCGAACCGGCCGCGCCGCAGCATCGTCCGCTGCATCGGAAGCAAAGCCGCGGCGATCCCCACCAACCACATCGAGAGCGCGGCCGCGGCTTGGAGGTGGCCGGGCTCGTCGAAGTTGAGGATCAGGTTGTAGATCTTGGTGGTGAGGACGACGTATCGAGCCGGAAAGCCGATGATCGCGGGGATGCCGAAGTTGCCGAGCGAGGCCATCATCACCAGGAGGGCCCCCGCCAGCACGCCTGGGAGGATGAGCGGGATGGTGATCTCCCGCAACACGCCCCACGGTCCGGCGCGGGCCATCCGTCCCGCTTCTTCGAGCGCGGGATTCATTCGCGCGAGCACACCCATGGTCGCGAGATACGCGATCGGGTACTCATAGAGGATCATCACGAACACGATCCCGGTCGGGCCGTAGATGACGTAGACCGGATTCAGAGAGCCGGTGAGCGTCATCCACGCTTGGTTCAGATAGCCGGCGGGGCTCAGCAGATACACCCAGGCGATCGCGCCGATGAACGGGGGAATCATGTATGGGACGAGGAGTGCCGTGTGCCAGCGCGCTCGCCCCGGGAGGTCGGTGCGGGCGATGAGCCACGCCAGGGTGACTCCGAGCGCGGTCGCGCCTCCCGTGGCCCACAGGGAGACCACGAGGCTGTGCACGAGGGCGCCGTAGCTCCCCGGATCGGCCGCGATGCGGGCGTAGTGGACGAGGGTGAGGTGGCCTTCTTGGGTGAACGACTGCGCGACGAGCATCGCCGACGGGTAAACGACCAGGATCGCTAGGACGGCGATCGCCGCTGCCCCCGCGACGAGGAGGCTCCGGCGAAGCGCATTGGGGCCCCGTGCCTCCGCCGTCCGACCCCCAGGGGCGGTGGCCGTCGCCACCAGGTTACTGGGCGCCGAACAACGTCGTGAACCGCTGCTTGATCTCTTCGCGGTGTCCGTCGATGTATACGAGGTTCGGCTGAATGATCTTGATCTGTGATGCATCGGGGGTGTCGGGGGGCAGCGGGATCCCCGGCACGACCGGGATGTACGACCGCGACACGAACAACCGTTGCGCGTCGGACGTGTACAAATAATTCACGAAGGCTTCCGCGGCCGCGCGGGAGCTGGCGGTTTTGATGATCCCGATCGGGGTCGGAACGAGCACGGCGCCTTCCTTCGGGACGATGTAATCGACCGGTGAGCCCTGCGCCTTGAGCGCCCGGACGAAGAAGTCAACGACCTGCGCAACGCTGACCTCCCCGGAGGCGAGCTTCTGGATCACATCACCGTTGCTCCGAAAGACGATCGCTTTGTTTTCTTGGAGCTTCTGGTAAAAGCTCCACCCGAACTCTGGTAGGGCGGCGAACGTGCCGACATGCGCGAACGCGGCCCCGGAGACGAAGGGGCTCGGCATCCCCACGCGGCCCCGGTATCGGGGGAGGGCCAGGTCCCACCAGCTCGTCGGACGGAACTTGACCTGGCGGGTGTTGAACGCGACCACGTTAAAAATCAAGCGTACCTCGTGGAACTGGTTGCCCTGATAATGCAGGATTCGCGGCGCGCGGCCTCCCGCGGGCGGATTATACGGGAGCATGATGCCCTTCTGGGCCAGGTTCTGGAAGAACCCGATGTCCGCAAACCAGATCGCGTCCGCCTGGATCCGGCCGGCCTGCATCTCGGCCTCGATCTTTGCTTCTACCGGTCCGGTCCCGGCCCGGAAGATCTTGACGGTGACCCCCGGCGTTCGGCGCATGAAGTCGTCGGCAAGGAGGTTGACGTCGTCATCGGATTCGGAGGTGTAGAGCGTCATTGTCCCGCTCGGCGGAGCGGTGGCCCCGGAGGCCCGGAGCATCGTGGAGAGACTCGGAGCCGCGCCCACCAGGAGCAATGCGAGGACGCAGAGCAGGACGCGTGTCATTGACGACCCCTTCCTCGGATCTAACGGATGAGGCGGAATTGGTCAGGCAGGAGGCCGGCGACCCGGACCTCGATCGCATTCCCCTGGACCGTGACCGTGGCGAACGCCCCGCACGGCTGGCCGTTGGTGAACCCGCCGTCGACGAGGGAGCCAAGCGTGACATAGGGGATCCCATTCAGGGCGGTGGCACGCGTCCAGTGGAGGTGGCCCGAGAACACGGCAGACACGTTCCCGGAACGCTCCAGGAGCGTCCGGACCGGCCCGCGGTCTTGCACGAAGGCATGCGCCGGGTGGTCCGCAAAGTACCAGTGCCCATCCAGGCTCTGCTCGTCGAGCGGATGATGGCAGAAGACCAGCGCGGGATGCGGCGTCTCCCCGAGCGTCTTCTCCAGCCACCGACGCTGGTCCGGCCCGATGCCTCCGCCGGTCCGGTCGAATGTAGGGTCCTGGCTGTCGAGCACGATGACACGGGCCCCGTCGATGTCCAGCGACTCGTACGGTCCTCTCTTGCCCAGGACGCTCCCGAGTTCGTCTTTGGTGAGGTTGACCACGTCGTGGTTCCCCAAGACGTGGAATACCGGGACGCCGGTCGCAAGGAGCTGCTGGCGCACCCACGTCGACCGCTGACGATCCTGGCCGGGCGCCACGTCGTTGATGCGATCACCGAGATCGACGATGCAGTCGGGCCGAAACTCCCGCATCGCTGTGAGGAACGTCTCGAGCAGAACCGGCGCACGGCTCCCGAGCATGGACGTCGTATCGGGTCCGCAGTGGATGTCTCCGACGATCCCGAGTTTGATCATCGCCGCTCCTTTGGCCGCACGCTGGGCCGGCCGGTAGGGTCGGTTCAGCGATTTGTCACCCGCGCCGAGCCTTCCTCCCAATGCCGTCACAACGACGTGAAGACTGGGTGAAACTCTGTTCAGCGCGGGCTCGGGACTTCCTCTCAAACGGCAGCGAGCGGCGCCGCCTAGGTTGGCCGGCTCAGTTCCTGATGATACAGTCGTTGCTTCATCGCGTAGAGGCGATGGTCGGCCACCTGGAGCAACTGCTCCGATTCTGCGCCATCCTCCGGCCAGGTGGCGATTCCCCAGGAAAAACTGAGGCCGAAGTCATCCGGTCGACCATCGGGTGCGGGCGCCTCCATCGTTCGCAATCGGCCGACGATCTCCTCGGCTTCCCCCTTCGTGGTCTCAGGCAACAGAAGCGTGAACTCGTCGCCCCCGAACCGGGCCACGAGGTCATACGTTCTCGTGTTTCGTGTGAGCATCCCCGCCACCCGAATGAGCGCGTCATCGCCGATGCGATGGCCGCGGGTGTCGTTGACGGTTTTGAACCCGTTGAGATCGAGGAGGGCGACGCTCAGGGCCGCTCCCGTGCGCCGGCTCCGCGCCAGCTCGTTTCCGAGACGCTCAAAAAAGCTGCGCCTGTTGGCGAGGCCGGTCAGCGAATCGGTCGCCGCGAGGTGCCTGACTCGCTCATGCAGGAGGGCGGCCTCTAATGCAGAGACGCCCTGCGCGGCCATCCCCTGGAGACGGCGGCGGATGGAGTCCGTGATCGAATGAGGCGCCTCGCCGACCCCGCACAACCAGGCGCGGAGGTGGCCGGTACGAATCAGGGGGATGCACGCCATGGGGCCTTCCGGCTCGCCGCGCTGCGTCGGTCCGGGGAGGACGACGACGTCGCCGTCCGCCGTCTTGTCGGGGAACGCCGGGAGCGGGAGATACCGCAGGCTGTGGTCTGCCTCCCCTGAGGCATACCCGTGGGTCGCGGCGACATGCCGGTCGCCGTTCTCGTCGTAGACATACGCCACGCCCGCGGGCAGTTCGGTCGTCTCCAGAAATACGTGGAGGAGGATCGTGAGGACCTCGTCGACTCGCAGCTCACCGGCGAGCCGAGAGGCGAGATCGTTGTAAAATTGCAATTCCCTCAGCTGCTCCTGCAACTGCGCCGTGGCATCTCGCAACCGCTGATCCAACAACTGGGCCCACTGCATCCGCTCGCGGACGGCGCGGAATTCTTGCACGAGGATGCCAAACAGGAGGGCCACGAAGAACCCGCCGGCGATAAACGCGCCGAGGCGGAACTCCGGTGTTTCGAACGTCTCGGCGTGCCCCACCCGCACCCATAAGAACACGATCGTCCCCGTCGTGGCCAGGGACGCCGCGAGCGCCTGCCGGACGTTGAGCCGGGCGGCCGCCTCGAGAATTGTCAGGTAGTACACGTAGAGGAACGGACTGCTCAAGTTGCCGGAGATGATCACGATGAGGGTGGTGATGAACAGGTCGATCACCACGATCAGGTCGGCCCTGCGCAGCACCGGAAAATGGCGAGGTCCGAGGGCCAGCACGATGATGTATCCGCCGACGAGGACGATGACTCCGTTGAGAGCCGGGTGGGCGATCGGGATGGTGCCGAACCACACCGCAGGGACGAGCGACAGTAACAGCAGGACCCGGATCAGGCCGATCCAGGCCTCACTGGCGTGCGTTCCGACGGCGGCCGCGGGCGGGGACCCTAGAGCCGGTGCAGCAGCATCACTCTGAGAAGACACGCCGGCGCTTCCTCTCAAGATAGGGATGGTGTACGACACAGCATAAGGTACCCTCTTCTCGGAGAATTGAGACGGTGGGGCCCTCGGGACCCGTCGAGATCGCCGCCGCAGGCCCGCTCGATGATGTCTAGACATCTGAATATCTCAACATCTATAATGAAGCGGGAGAGCGAACGTGCTGGCGCGGGTGCGGAGTGCCGCGGTGATCGGGCTGGAGGCCTCGATGGTGGAAGTCGAGGTCGACGTCAGCCCTGGCATTCCAACCTTTGCGGTCGTCGGGCTTCCGGACGCGGGCGTCCGGGAGGCCCGCGAGCGCGTGCGGGCGGCCGTGCGGAATTCGGGGTACGAGATGCCGGTTCGGCGGATCACCGTCAACCTGGCCCCGGCCGACACTCGCAAGGAGGGATCGGTGTTCGATCTGCCGATCGCGCTGGGGATCCTGATGGCGACGCAACAGGTTCCACACGGCCCGGTGGAAGGGCTCGTGGCCATCGGCGAGTTGTCGCTCGATGGGACGGTGCGTCCTGTACCGGGTGTGCTCAGCATCGCGCTGGCCGTTCGCCAGCAGGGCGGGCGCGGACTGCTGGTCCCCGAGGCGAACGCGGGTGAAGCCGGGATCGTCTCGCGTGTTCCCGTGTGCCCCGTGGGATCCCTGGCCGAGATCGCCCGCGCGCTTCGTGGGTTGACGCCGATGCGCCGGCCGTCTGACACGGGGGCGCGCGCGGCGGACGCCGCGCCCAGCCTCGTAGACCTTGCCGACGTACGGGGGCAGGCGCATGTCCGCCGCGCGCTCGAGATCGCTGCCGCGGGCGCTCACAACGTCTTGATGATTGGCCCGCCGGGCGCGGGGAAGACGATGCTGGCGCGACGGCTCCCCACGATTCTTCCTCCGCTCACGAACGACGAGTCGATCGAGGTGACGCGGATCTACAGCGTCTGTGGAGGCCTGCCCGCGGGGAATCCCCTGATCACGGTGCGCCCCTTTCGGGCGCCGCACCACGCGGTGAGCCTGCAGGCGCTTGTCGGCGGCGGCGCGGTCCCTCGGCCCGGAGAGGTGAGCCTCGCGCACCTGGGCGTGCTGTTCCTGGATGAACTGCCGGAGTTTCGGCGCGACGTGCTGGAGGCGCTGCGCCAACCGATCGAGGAAGGATGGGTCACCGTCGCGCGCGTCCACGGATCGGTCGCGTTTCCCGCCCGGTGCATGGTGGTGGCCGCGATGAATCCCTGTCCGTGCGGTCGGCGCGGGGACGGAGATCGTGCGTGCGTTTGCTCTCCGGCTCAGCAGCTGCGCTATCTGAGGCGGCTCTCCGGGCCGCTCCTCGATCGGATGGATCTGCACGTCGACGTCCCCCGGGTGAGCGGCGCTGAACTCACGACCCTCGCGCCCGGGGAAGCCTCGCGTGAGGTCCGGACCCGAGTCGAGCGGGCCCGCGCGATCCAAGCCGGCCGCGGAACCGGTCTCGGGATCGCCGGTCTGACCAACGGTACGATGCCGCTCGGCCAGATGCGGACCCGCTGGCGGCTCTGCGATGAGGTTCGACGGTTTCTTCGTCGGGCGATCGACCGGCTGTCATTGAGCCCGCGCGCCTACGAGCGGGTGGTCAGGGTGGCGCGCACGATCGCGGATCTCGACGCGGCACCCGAGATCCTCCTCCCGCATGCGGCGGAGGCGCTCGAGTACCGGACGCTCGACCGGCCCGTGGGTCCGGTCGGGGTCGAAGCGGGATGATCCAGAGGTCCGCATCGTTGTGGGAGACCCTCCGAGCGCACAACGGGTGTCCTCGGTGCGGCCGCGGATATCCGATCACCCCGGCGTGCCTCGCCCGGCATCTCGAGCCGGTGCCGGCGGACGCCTGCCCGCGGTGCGCTCAGCGCCGCCGCGGCGGCCGGTGTCTCAGCCTCGGCTGCCGGCGTGGATGGCTGTGTGTCGGGACGACCCACGCGGTGCTGGGGTACAAGCAGGGGGACATCCAGCGCCTGCTCCTCGCGGCCAAGGACGCGGCCGACCTGGGGGCGGTGACGCTGTTGGGCCGCCTGCTCGCCGGGTTCATGATCCAGCATCCAGCCATCTCTGCGTACGATCTCATCCTCCCCGTGCCTTTTCATCCGTCGGGGTTGCGCGGCCGTCCCGTCCATCCGCTCACCGCGATCTACCTGGACGCCGTGACCACCATGCGGCCGCGCGTCCCGGTGGACGATCTGACTCCGCCGTTCCTGGTGCAGGTCCGAGCCGTGCCGTCGGTGCGGCGCCGAACTGAACGGGATCGCTGGCGCGCGGTGAAAGGGGCGTTTGCGTTGGGGTTCCGGACGCGGATGCTTCGGGGAGCGCGCGTCGCGGTGATCGATGACGTGATGACGACAGGCGCGACCCTGAGCGAATGTGCGAGAGTGTTGCTCGAGGAAGGGGGAGCCGCGCGCGTCGACGCCATCGTGCTCGTGCGTCAGCCGTGGGCGCGGGCATGCGGTCGCGGGGCGGCACCGCCTGGCGCCGTGACGTCCCTTATTTGACAATCGTTGGAGGCCAGGTATAAAATCGCCGGGATACGGGTATAGAGGAAGTGTCGATCCAGACGAACGTCGATGTCTGATCGCGCTTCACCTCGTGCCGGCGCTCGGTCCCGTGCGCATCGCCCGTCTCGTGCAGATGATGGGCTCGGCGCGGGACGCGGCGCACGCCGCTGAAAGGGATCTGGCTGGGGTTCCTGGGATCGGCCCCCGGCTCGCGGCGAGGATCGTTCGAGAGAGAGCGTCGTCCGATGCTGCTCTGGAATTGCGGCGGGCGGACGCGGTCGGTGCGCGGATCCTGACGTGGCTCGATGACGGGTACCCGGCGCGGCTCCGGGATCTGCGGGACGCGCCGCCTGTCCTGTATCTGCGGGGCGCATGGGACGGTTCCCCGGGGCCCGCAGTCGCGATCGTGGGGACTCGCCGCCCGTCCACATATGGGCTCGATGTAGCTGGGGGGTTGGCGGAGGTGCTCGGTGGGGCTGGCGTGGTCGTGATCAGCGGTCTGGCCCGGGGCATTGATCGGGCGGCGCACGCGGGGGTACTGCGGCGGGACGGGCGGACCGTCGCGGTGCTGGGATGCGGCGTGGACGTCGTGTACCCACGCGAGCACCGTACTTTAATGGAAGCGATGTTCACGCGCGGGGGCGTGGTCTCCGAGGTACCGCTGGGAGCCCCGCCCGAGCCGCGGCGGTTCCCCCTGCGAAACCGCCTGATCAGTGGAATGGCGCAGGCGGTCGTGGTCGTTGAAGGGGGAGTGGACAGCGGTTCGTTGATCACGGCCCGCCACGCTGCGGACCAGCAGCGGGCGGTGTACGCCGTGCCGGGGAGTGTGTTCGCCCCAGGAAGCCGAGGTCCGCATCATTTGCTGGCCGGAGGCGCCAGGGTGTTGCGGCACCCCGGTGAGCTGCTGGAGAGATTAGGGATCTCGCATCCATCCGCGCCATCCGAGACGTTGGAGGAACGCGTAAGCGAGGACGAGACGCGGGTGCTCCAGGCCCTGGGCGAGACCGCCGTGCATATCGATGGCATCATCGAGCGCGCGGGGATCGGCGCCGGACGGGTGGCCGGGGCGCTCGCGGCGCTCGAGGTGCGCGGGCTCATCCGGCAGTGCCCGGGCAAACGCTTTGCCAAGCGGTCCGGGTTCAGCGAGCCCGCGCAGCAGCCCGCAGGAGGCGATACGTGGCCAAATCACTCGTTGTTGTAGAGTCCCCCACCAAGGCGAGGACGGTCAAGAAGCTCCTCGATCGGAAGTTCGAAGTCATCGCGTCGATGGGGCATGTGAAGGACCTTCCGCGAAGCCAACTGGGGGTCGACGTGGAGCACGAGTTCACGCCGAAGTACGTCGTCCCGAAGGGGAAGGGGCCGGTCATCAAAGAGCTGAAAGCGGCGGCCAAGAAGGCGTCGGCGGTCTATCTCGCCACCGACCCAGACCGTGAGGGCGAAGCGATCTCCTGGCACCTGGCGACGATCCTCAACCCGCTGAACCCGAAGATCAAACGCATCGAGTTTCACGAGGTCACCCGCGATGCGATCCGGCGCGCATTGCAGGCGCCTCGAGACATCGACACGAGCCTGGTGAACGCGCAGCAGGCGCGGCGGATCCTCGACCGGCTCGTCGGCTACAAGCTGAGCCCGCTGTTGTGGCGCAAAGTCCGCGGAGGCCTGAGCGCGGGGCGGGTGCAATCGGTGGCGGTCCGCCTGATTTGCGAGCGCGAAGCGGAGATCGAGGCGTTCGTCCCGCAGGAGTACTGGTCGATCGCGGCGCGCCTGGCCCGCGACACCGAACCGGCTCCCTTCCTCGCCCGGCTCGTCAGCAAGAACGGAGAGAAGATCGACATTCCCAACGAAGCCACGGCCCGCGCGATCGTTCAGGAGCTGGAGCCGCTCCCGTTCACGGTCTCGGAGATCCGGCGCAGGGATCAGCAGCGGCATCCCGCGGCGCCGTTTACCACCAGCACGCTCCAACAGGAAGCGAACCGCAAGCTGGGATACTCGGCGGCCCGGACGATGGTCGTCGCGCAACAACTCTACGAAGGCCTCGACGTGGGAGACGAGGGGACGGTCGGCCTGATTACCTACATGCGCACAGACGCCGTGCGCGTGGCGGATGAGGCTCAGCATCAGGCCCGTGAGTACGTCACCCAGGCGTTCGGGGCCTCGTATGTCCCTCCCCAGCCACGCCAGTACACGTCGCGGCGGACCGCGCAGGGGGCACACGAGGCGATCCGACCGACATCGGTGCTCCGCACCCCCGAGGTCGTCAAGCCGTTCCTCAAGGCGGACCAGTACAAAGTCTACCGATTGGTGTGGGAGCGATTCGTCGCAAGCCAAATGGCCTCCGCGGTGCTCGACACCCTCGCGGTGGACATCTCGGCCGGAGCCTACCTATTCCGCGCCACCGGATCGCGCATCAAGTTCCCGGGGTTCCTCCGTGTGTACCTCGAAGGACGCGACAACGGGGAGGAAGAGACCCCCGAGGGGTGGTTGCCCGACGTCCAGCAAGGTGAGCTCGTCCGCCTGCTGGGTCTCGATCCGGCCCAACACTTCACGCAGCCGCCGCCCCGGTACACCGAGGCGACGCTGGTGCGCGCGCTCGAAGAACGGGGGATCGGTCGCCCGAGCACATACGCCCCGATCATCGAGACGATCAAGCAGCGGGGGTATGTTGAGGTCGAGGATCGTCGGATGTACCCGACGGAGTTGGGCGTGCTCGTGAACTCGATCCTGGTCGAGCATTTCCCGACCGTGGTGGACGCCGACTTCACCGCCCACCTTGAAGAAGATCTGGACAAAGTGGAGGAGGGCCAGGAAGACTGGGTGCGGCTGCTCAAAGAATTTTATGGTCCCTTTGCCGAGGTCCTGCGCAAGGCCGAGGAAAACATCGAAGAGGTGGAGATCTCGCCCGAGGAGATCGGGGAACCGTGCCCGAGATGCGGGAAGCCGCTCGTGAAGCGGCGCGGCCGGTTCGGAGAGTTCATCGCGTGTTCGGGGTACCCGGCATGTTCATACACGCGGCCGGTCGGCATCGGCGTACGCTGCCCTCTTGACAATGGGGAGGTCGTTGAGCGCCGAACCAGGAAAGGGCGGATGTTCTACGGGTGCGCCAATTACCCGGCGTGCACATTCACGTCCTGGGACCGACCGACAGGGCGGATGTGCCCCCAGTGTGGACAGATGCTGGTGGCCAAACGAGCGAAGCGCGGCGCGACCCCCGCGGTCGTGTGCAGCAACAAGGAGTGCGACTACAAGGAGGCCCCGAAGCCCCGGGAAGTCGAGCAGGTGGGGGCCCCATCCTGACGAGGACGCCGCACGGGAGCGCTCCCCGGTTCCGATCACGCGTCGGCCCGATGCGCTCGACCACGATTGTCGCGGTGCGGCGGGATGCCTCCGTCGCGGTGGCCGGAGACGGCCAAGTGACCGCCGGGAATACGGTCCTCAAGCACGGGGCGCGGAAGATCCGGCGGATCGGTGATGGGGTGTTGCTGGGCTTTGCCGGGTCCGCCGCCGACGGGCTGACGTTGTTCGAGAAGCTTGAGCAGAAGCTTGATGCGTTCCACGGCAACCTCGCCCGCGCTGCGGTCGAGCTCGCCAAGGACTGGCGGACCGACCGGGTCCTGAGACGTCTCGAGGCCCTGATGGTGGTGGCGGATCGGGAGCACATCTTCGTCCTCTCCGGGAGCGGAGATATCGTCGAGCCCGACGACGGCGTGGCGGCGATCGGGTCGGGCGGTCCCTACGCGCTGGCCGCGGCACGCGCGCTGCTCGCCCACTCGCGCCTTTCCGCGGAGGAAATCGCCCGCGAGGCGCTCCGGCTCGCCGCCGAGATCTGCGTCTTTACCAACGACCGCGTGAGCATGGAGGTGCTCCCGTAGCCGGATGGGCACCGTCCCTCGCGTTACCGGTTTGCTCGGGGTGGAGGCGCTGACGCCTAGGCGCATTGTCGAGGAACTCGACAAGTTCATCGTCGGCCAGGTCCCCGCGAAGCGGGCGGTGGCGATCGCGCTGCGTAATCGGTACCGGCGGAGCCGGCTCGGGCCGGACCTGCGGGACGAGGTGATTCCCAAGAACATCCTGATGATCGGCCCGACGGGGGTCGGCAAGACCGAGATCGCCCGGCGGCTCGCACGCCTCGTCGCCGCTCCGTTCGTGAAACTGGAGGCGACCAAGTTCACCGAGGTCGGATACGTCGGCCGGGACGTGGATTCGATGGTGCGGGATCTCGTCGAAGCCGCGGTCCAGATGGTGCGCACCGAGCGGATGAGCGCGGTGGAAGCGCGGGCCGCCGCGCAGGCGCGGGAGCGGTTGCTCGAGATTCTCGCCCCTGCCCCGCGGCGGGAGGGATCGTATGCCAATCCCCTGGAGGCGCTGTTCGGCGGCGGCCGTCCGGCCCCAGCGACCTCGCCGCCCTCCGACAGTTCGGCTGAGCTGCTGGAGCGCCGGTCCGCGCTGCGCGAACGGTTCGAACGAGGGGAGCTCGACAAGGAGATGGTCGAGCTCGATGTCGAGGAAGCCTCTTCGCCGATGATCGAGGTCTTTTCGGGGCAGGGCGCCGAGGAGATGGGCATCAACCTCCAGGACCTGGTCGGCAATATTCTCCCTCGCCGGCGCAAGCGGAGGCGGATGACGGTCCCTGAGGCGCTCCGCGTGCTCACCAACGAAGAAGCGCAGAAGCTCATCGATACCGATGAGGTGGTGCGCGAGGGCGTGCGCCGGGCGGAAGAGTCCGGCATCATCTTCATCGACGAGCTCGACAAGATCGCCGGCCACTCCGTCGGCGCCGGGCCGGACGTGTCCCGCGAAGGCGTCCAACGCGACATCCTCCCGATTCTGGAGGGGTCCACGGTCACGACCAAGCACGGTCCGGTGCGGACGGATCACGTGCTCTTCATCGCCGCCGGAGCGTTTCACATCGCCAAGCCGTCCGACCTCATCCCCGAACTCCAGGGCCGTCTCCCCATCCGCGTGGAATTGCAGCCGTTGACGGAGGACGACTTCGTCCGCATCTTGGTGGAACCCGAGAACGCGTTGACCCGCCAGTATGTCGCGTTGCTGTCCACCGACGGCGTGCGCGTGGAGTTCACGGGCGACGGGATCCGGGAGATCGCCAAGATTGCCCGGCAGGTCAACGACGAGACGGAGGACATCGGCGCACGCCGTCTCCACACGATCCTGGAACGCGTCACCGATGAAATTTCCTTTAACGCGCCTGAATCTTCGAATGATGCGAAGGCGTCCCACGTGGTTATCGACGCTGCGTACGTCCACGGCCGGCTCGCCGGTATCCTCGCCGACCACGATCTGAGTCGCTACATCCTCTGATCCGGGCATTTGTCTCGCCCCGGGAGCCTGTGCTATACTACGTCAAGACTTTTAGCACGCTCTCTGACTTCGCCGGCGGTGCCCGAGGATGTCTTGGGTTCCGGCGTGGGATGATGGGGGCGGAGGCGAAACCGGAAAGGGGATGGCATGCAGTGCCGGTTGTGACCATGAAGCAATTGCTGGAGGCGGGGGTCCATTTTGGCCATCAGACTCGCCGATGGAACCCCAAGATGGCTCCTTTTATTTTCACGCAGCGCAATGGAATCCACATCATCGATTTGCAGAAATCGGTCCCCCTCATCGAGGGGGCCTATAAATTTATACGCGAGACCGTGGCGGCGGGCGGCACCGTGTTGTTCGTTGGGACAAAGAAGCAGGCGCAGGACGCGATCCGCGAAGAGGCGATCCGAGCCCACCAGTTTTTCGTCAACCAGCGGTGGCTCGGCGGGATGCTCACCAACTTCAACACGATCAGGACGCGGATCGATCGTCTGAAGGAACTCATGGAGATCCGCGACAACGGGACGCTCGACGTCCTCCCCAAGCGCGAGCAATCTCACCTCATGGATGAGCTGGCGCGCCTGGAGAAGTACCTCAGCGGCATCGCCACGATGCGGTCCGTTCCCTCCGCGATGTACATCGTCGACACGCGCAAGGAGCATATCGCGATCGCCGAAGCGCGGAAGCTGCGCATCCCGGTTGTGGCGATCATCGATACGAACTCCGACCCCGACGAGGCCGATTATCCGATTCCCGGAAACGACGACGCCATTCGCGCGGTCCGCCTGATTACGAACCGGATCGCCAGCGCCGCTCAAGAGGGCTACGAGGAGTGGCGAAAGGGGCAGGTGCTGGAGCAGGAGGAGGCGCTCGCCGCGGAGGGCGAGGGTGTCGAACCCGCGCCGATGGCGCCGCTGTCCGGCGAAGAAGAAGTCGTCGAAGAGCCCGCGGAAGAGGAAGAAGTCCAGGCGTAGCGGAGGATCGATCCGGGTGGAGATTAGCGCGAGCCTCGTCAAGGAACTGCGCGCCCGAACGGGTGCCGGCGTCATCGACTGCCGGAACGCCCTTGCCGAGTGCAGGGGGGACTTGGAAAAGGCCCAACAGCTGCTGCGGGCGAGAGGACTGCTGGCAGCGGCCGGAAAGAGCGGTCGGATCGCCAAGGAGGGGCTGGTCACGTCCTACATCCATGGCGAGGGCCGGCTGGGGGTGCTCGTGGAGGTCAATTGCGAGACCGATTTCGTCGCCCGCACCGAGGACTTCAAGACGCTCGCGCGGGAGATCGCGCTCCAGGTCGCGGCAAGCGACCCGCGGTATGTGTCTCGCGAGGACGTGCCGGAAGAACTCGCCGCCGCGGAGCGGGCGGCGTATCTGGCGAAAGCCCGCGCCGATGGCAAGGACGGCGCCGACGCGGAGGCCGCAGCGCAGACGCAGATGGACAAGTTCTACCAAACGTCGTGCCTCCTCGATCAACCGTTTATTCGCGACGAGCACCGGTCGGTCGGCGACCTGATCAAGGAAGTGATCGCCAAGACCGGGGAGAACATTCAGGTCCGGCGTTTCGCCCGGTTCCGCTTGGGGGAAGGGTGACCACCACCACCCGCACGGCCTACCGGCGCATTCTCCTCAAGCTGAGCGGGGAGGCGCTCGCCGGCGGCGCCCGGAGCGGATTGGACCCCAAGGTGCTCCACCTGGTCGCCCGCGAGGTGAAGTCGGTGCGGGATGACGGGGTCGACGTGGCGATTGTTGTCGGCGGAGGCAACATCGTCCGCGGCGTGCAGACCGCCGAGCACATCGGCCTGAACCGGGCGACCGCCGATTACATGGGGCTGCTCGCGACCGTCATCAACGCGCTGGCCCTGCAGGACGCGATGGAGCGAGAGGGCCTGGAAACCCGGGTGCAGACGGCGGTGGAGATGCGACAGGTCGCGGAGCCGTACATCCGCCGGCGCGCGATCCGGCACCTTGAGAAGGGCCGTGTGGTGGTCTTTGCGGGCGGAACGGGGAGCCCATACTTTACAACCGATACCGCCGCGGCATTGCGGGCGTTGGAAATCGAGGCCGAGGCGGTCCTGCTCGCCAAGAACGGGGTCGATGGGGTGTACGATAAAGACCCGCGCGACAGCAGCGACGCGGTGCGGTTCGACACGCTTGAGTATATGGACGTCCTGAACCGAGGGCTCAAGGTCATGGACGCGACGGCGACGTCGCTGTGCATGGACAACGATTTGCCGATCGTGGTGTTCGATATCGCCCACGCGGGGAACCTCCGCCGGGCGGTCCGCGGAGAGGAGATCGGCACGCTGGTGGGAGGGAGCGTGGGTGACGCACGGCGTGATCAACGACGCTAAGGTACACATGCAGAAGGCCGTTGACGCCACCAAGCGGGAGTTCGGCGGCGTTCGCACCGGTCGGGCCACCCCCGCGCTCCTCGAACGGATCACCGTAGAGTACTACGGCGTCCCCACGCCCGTGAATCAGGTGGCGACCGTGACCGCTCCCGATCCCCGGCTCCTCGTCGTCCAGCCGTGGGACAGGAACCTGGTCAAGGAAGTCGAGCGGGCGATTCTCAAGAGCGAACTCGGTCTCATGCCCTCTACCGACGGGACGGTAATCCGGTTGCCGATCCCGTCGTTGACCGAAGAACGGCGCCGCGAACTGGTCAAGGTCGTGCGCAAGCACGCCGAGGAGGGCCGGATTTCGATCCGCAACATCCGGCGCGATCACAAGGACAAACTGGAGCAACTCGAAAAAGGCGGGAAAGTCTCCGAAGACGACAGCCGTCGGGCGGTGGATGAGTTGCAGAAACTCACCGACCGGTTCATCAAAGAGATCGACCAACTGCTGTCGACGAAGGAAGCGGAGATCATGGAGGTGTAATGGCCGGCTCCCGCCCGCCGGACGTCGTGGGGTACACCCTGGAAGACGCCCGGGCGGCCCTCGCGCACGCGGGGTGGATGGTCGGCGAAGTGACCGAGACGCGCCCGCCGCGCCGGACGCTCATGGATCCCCGCCGGGTTGTGCGTCAACGTGTGAACGTCGACGGATCGGTCGGGTTGGTGGTTTGCGGGGAGCGATCCGACGGCGCAGTCCACCGGTGAGTAAGACACAGCCTCGCATTCTTCCAGATCTGGCTTCTCGGGAAGAGGCGCTCCGCGCCGCCTTGGACCGGTCCCGGATCCCGCGGCATGTCGCGATTATTATGGATGGTAATGGGCGATGGGCGGAGCTTCGGGGCTTGCCCCGGGTCGACGGGCATCGGGCCGGCCGCGACGCGCTCCGCCGGACGGTACAGGCTGCGCGGGAGTGCGGCGTCGAGGTGCTGACGCTCTATGCGTTCAGTACGGAGAACTGGCGGCGTCCTCGCGAAGAAGTCCAAGCATTGATGGCGCTGCTGGTCGAGGCGGCCGAGCAGGAAGCCCAGGACCTTCAGCGGAACGGCGTCCGCTTCCTGGCATGCGGATTACTTTCGGAGATGCCCATCGGCGTCCGGGCTGCGCTGGAGCACGTGATGGAGATGACCCGACTGAACACGGAGATCACCCTCAACCTCGCGATCAATTACGGGGGACGGAGCGAGATCGTCGAGGCGGCCAAGCGCATCGCCCACCGCGTGGCTCGGGGAGAGTTGTCGCTGGATGAGATCGATGAACACGTGCTCAAACAGCACCTGTTCACCCCCGACCTCCCGGATCCGGATCTCCTGATCCGGACCGGAGGGGAGCACCGGCTCAGCAACTTTCTCTTGTGGCAGGCCGCGTACACCGAACTCTACTTCACGGATATCCACTGGCCCGATTTTCAGAAGTTGGATCTCTTTGCGGCGATTCAGAGCTTTCAGACTCGGGAGCGGCGGTTTGGAGGCGTGGAACGTGGATAGCGTGCCCACCCCTGCGCGCCTTGCCGAGGGCATTCCGCAAGAGGCGCGGCGGGATACCGGCGCCCCCACATCCGGGGGTGACGGGCTGCCCGTCCGGCTCGCGACCGCCGCGATCGGAATGCCCTTGACCATCATCTTCGTCCTGCTCGGGACCCCCTGGCTCCTGTACGGCGTCGTCGCGGTGATCATCGTGGGGATCGCGGAGTTCTACCGCATGATCGAACGAGTTGGATACCGCCCGATCTGGGAGGCCGGCATGGCCGCGGGGATACTCTTTGCGTTGGAGGCCGCGTGGCCGCAGCCCTGGCAGAGCGCGGTCCTGCCCGCGCTCCTCGTGTACACGGTCGCGATCTATCTCCGGCGGGGCCGGCCCGAGCGCGTCCTGGCCAATACGGCGCTCACGCTCTTCGGCGCGCTCTACGTCGGGTACCTGATGAGTTACGCCCTGCGCCTGCGCGCGATGGAAGGTGGGTCGGCGTCGGCGCTCCTCGTCATTTTTTCGGTGTGGGCGGCGGACAGCGCTGCCTTCTTTGTGGGAGCGGCCGCCGGCCGGCGGAAACTGCTCCCCCGGGTCAGCCCGAATAAATCCGTGGAAGGGGCCGCCGGGGGCGTGGCCGCGGGGGTCCTCGCCGGTGTGATCTGCGGCGGGGCGTTCCACCTCCCGCTCCTGATGGCGGCCGTGGTCGGCGGGGTCTGTGCCGTGGCCAGTGTCCTCGGGGATCTCTGGGAGTCGGCGATCAAGCGGGAAGTCGGGGTGAAGGATGCCGGGGGCCTGCTCCCGGGGCACGGCGGGATCTTGGACCGGTTCGATGGTCTGCTCTTTGCCATGGTCGTCGGGTACTTCGCGATGCGGTGGTGGCCCGGCCGGCCGTAGCAGCGGAGCGGGCGACCGAACGGTGCGGGAGATGGGAACAATACTGGAAGGGATCTATTCTAAGGGATCTATTCTATAGAAGCCCTGCGAAGTGTACCGACGGTATCGGAGGGACCCTGAGTGTCGACGCTGGTGCTGGCGATTCTCGCTCTGGAACTCATGATTCTTGTTCACGAACTCGGCCATCTCATTGTTGCCAAGCGCGTGGGGATCCTGGTCTATACGTTTGCCATCGGGTTCGGGCCCAGGCTGGCGTCGTTCACCCGTGGAGAGACCACGTACGCGCTCAACCTGTTGCCCGTTGGCGGCTACGTCAACATGGCGGGTGAGGATCTCGACAACCGGCTGCCGGATGTGGCGCCTGAGCGATCGTTTCGGACAAAGACGGTTGCCCAGCGGCTCGCGGTCGTCTGCGCGGGCCCGGTGATGAACTTCGTTCTGGCCGTCGTGCTGCTGGCTGCCGTCGCGGGAGTGTTCGGGATCCCCGTGGGAGTCAGCAACAGAGTCGGCACATTGATTCCAGGGTATCCGGCCGCGGAGGCCGGCCTCAGTCCGGGGGACGTGATCCTCGCCATCGACGGGCGGCCAATGGAGGACGGCGAAACGATCGTGCGGACGATCCACACAAGCGGCGGGCGGACGCTGGCGCTCCTGGTCCAGCGGGGCGGTCGTCAGTTCCTCATCCATGTGCCCACCCGGTATGATGCCCGGCAACGGGTATGGCTCACGGGGTTCTCTCCGGCTGTGATCCGCCGTCACCTCGATCCGGTTCGTGCGTTGGGGTGGGGGGGCATGACCACGCTTCGCGATATGGGAGCCTACTTGGGTGCCCTGGGAGGGTTGTTCCGGTCCGGCCGGCTTCTCAACGAATTGAGCGGGCCTGTCACGGCGGTGAATGTCCTCGGCCAGGCCGCCCATGCGGGGGCGGAAACCTTCCTCTATATCACCGCGTTCTTCAGCATCATCATTGGGCTCTTCAATCTCTTTCCGCTTCCTGCCCTCGACGGCGGCCGCGCCGCCTTCCTCGTCGTGGAAGGGCTCCGCCACCGGCCTGTGGATCCGCGCCGCGAAGGCTACATCCATCTGGTCGGTCTCGGACTGTTGCTCTGTCTGATCATTGCCCTCACTGTTCGGGACGTTCTCCATCCCGTCCACATCCCGCTTCCGTAACCCCGACTCACGCGGACGGATGAGCGTCGATCGTTCGAACAGACGAAGTCGGACGGCTGGTCATTATGCGCGCGCGGTTCCCCCCGCAGGAAATCTCCCGGGTATCGCGAAACCCGATTGTCTGCCACTGCGGGGGACCGGCACACCACATTGAGATCGGAGGACGCGGATGCGCAACATTCGGGTTGAGACGCTGTCGGGGATGCCGGTCGGAGACATGCAGGTCGAGATGGTCGAGCGCAAGGGAGTCGGCCACCCCGACTCGATTTGTGACGCCATCATGGATCGCGTCTCCGTCGAGTTGAGCAAGGAGTATCTGAGCCAGTTCGGCAGAATTCTGCACCACAACATCGATAAGGCGTTCCTGGTCGCTGGGGACGCCGAGGTCCAGTTCGGGGGTGGGAAGATCCACGAGCCGATGAAGCTCATCTTCGGCGATCGCGCCACCTACGGATTGAACGGTAGAGAGGTGCCGATTCGAGAGATCGCGATCAAGACCGCCAAGAATTGGATCCACGAGAACCTCCGGTTCGTGGATCCGGGCGGGCCGGACACCGAGGACGGCCCCCACGTCACCTACCAGATGGAGATCAAGCCGGGGTCGGCGGAACTGGTGGACATCTTCAGCCGGTCGACGATCGGCGCCAACGATACATCCGCGGCGGTCGGGTACTGGCCGATGACAGAAACCGAGCGGTTGGTGCGCGAGACCGAGCAGTTCATCAACTCACGGACGTTCAAAGAAGAGTTTCCGGAAGCCGGCGAAGACGTCAAGGTGATGGGCGTGCGGCTCGGCCGCGAACTCAGGCTGACCGCCGCCGTCGCGTTTGTCGACAAGTACGTCCAGAGTGAGGATCAGTATTTTCAGCGCAAGCAACAGCTCTACGACGCGGTGATGGCCTTCCTTGCCCGACGCACGACGATGGAGAAGATCTCCTTCGATCTGAACACGCTGGACGAACCGGGGCGGGGCGTCGGCGGGATCTACCTCTCGGTCTTGGGCACGTCCGCCGAATCGGGCGATAGCGGGCAAATCGGACGGGGGAACAAGGTCAATGGCGTGATCTCGATCAACCGGCCGATGGGCACGGAGGCGGCCGCGGGGAAGAACCCTGTCTCGCACGTCGGCAAGATCTATACCGTCTTCACCCACCAGGTCGCCCAAAAGGTCTTCGAGGAAGTGGAGGGAATTCGCGAAGTCTACATCTGGATGGTGAGCCAGATCGGCAAGCCGATCGACGACCCGGTGACGGCCGCCCAGGTCACGATGGAGAAGGGCGTGAGGCGGTCGGCGGTGGAGCGGCGTGTCCGGGAAGTGGTCGATGCCGAACTCGCGGGCATCGACGTATTCTGCCGGAACCTGGCCGAGGGGAAGTACAGCGTCTGCTGACGCGCTGGCCTGCCTGCTTGCCCTCCGCCTGGGGCGCCTGGGGAGGGTTGCTTGACAGACCCGCGGGGGCGGAGCCACAATAGGCGTGAGGACGCAGCCGGCATGTGTGCCTGGCTGCGGAGGTGACATGATGCCAACCTATGAATACCGGTGTACCCGCTGCGGCCACCAGTTCGACACGGTGCACGCGGTGGGTGAGACCGTGGACCGGTGCGAGCGGTGCGGGGGTCCCGTCCGTCGCGTCTTTTCCGTCCCGGCGCTGATCTTCAAGGGGTCCGGGTTTCACGTGAACGACTACCGGAAGACCCCCGTGCCGCCCGATGGAGACGGCAAGGCGGACGGCAAGGCGGACGGAGCCGGGAAACCGACGACGGAGACAAAGACACCGGCGACCAAGTCGTCGGACTCCGGCGGCGATAAGGGTACGGCGGCGTCGACCGCGAGTGAAGGCAAAAAGGCCTCATAGCGTGTATCGGCGGGCGAGGGCATGGCCGTTTGGCCATGCCCTCGCTGTGTTTTGGGCCGTGTCCGGGCTGCTCGTCTGCCCGGCGGCCGGGGCCGGATCGGGCCCCGGCCGCCTCGACGCGCGCCTCGGGTTCGATGGGATTGTGAAGATCGGGGTGCCGGTGCCGCTGGACGTGACGCTTCCGCCGTTCGATCGGTCGGGTCCCGCCGAACTCTCCGCCGACGCGCCGGCGCTCGGGCCCGAGGTTGGGCGGGTGGTCACCTCGACCGTCGTCCCCTTCCGGGCCGTGGCAGGGGCGGCGCAGGTCATTCACGCGTCTGTGGTCGTGAGCGACCCTCGACGCCCGCTGGTGATCCACGTATCGATCGGCGGACGCGAAGTCGCTCGACAGGCCATCTCGATCTCGGCCGAGCAGGTGGCTGGGCGCCTGCTCGTGGCCGTGTCCGAAGACCACGCGGGGCTCGCCCCACTCCACCGGCTTCCGGGCCGCGTCGAGGCCGTCTATGTCACAGCCGCCGCGCTTCCGCGCCTATGGCAGGAGTATGCCGCGGTCGACCTCTTGGTGATCCGCGATCTCGATCCGGCGTTGCTCGACGCGGCGCAGGAGAACGCGCTCAAGAGCTGGGTGCGCCTCGGCGGGCGCCTCATGATCATTGCGCGGCGCACTCCCGCCCTCTCGATGCTCGATGGGCTCCTGCCGGCCACCGCCGGTGCCGCGCGCTCCCTTCGGTCGGCAGGTTCGCTCGGGGTGGGGAACGGCGCCGGGCTTCCACCCGGTCCACTCACGGTCACGGCGCTGGCGCCTCGCCCAGGCGCGCGGCGCATCACGGATGGGGATGTGGCGGTTATGGCCGCGTGGGCTACGGGGCTGGGTCAGGTGACGATGTGGGGGGTGGATCCGTGGCAGCCGCCGTTTCTGGAGTGGGGCGGTCGCCTGCGGTGGTGGGACGAGGCCATCGGCGTGGAGACCACGCCGATCGTGGACCCCGCCGGCGTCGCCGAGAAACTCGCGGTCGGGACGCCGCTCGACCCCTTCGTGCATGCAGAGGTCGGCGGGGCGATCGTCTTCTACGTTGCGCTGCTCATGGGACTGTTGCGGTGGCGGCCAACGCTTGCCGGCGCTGCGGCGAGCCTGGCCATCGCGGCCATCGGCATGGGGGGATTCACGCTGCTGGCGGGGACGACAAGGGACCGCTCGGCGACTGTGACCCAAATCACGATCCTGGAACCGATCGGGCCGGGGCGGTTGGCGCGGGCGACGACCATCGCGGCGGTCGCGGTGCCTTACGGGGGCCGCTACCGCGTCACCGTCCCGCAGGGGATGGTCGCTCAACCGATCACTCCCTCCAGCAACTTGATGATCCGACTCTCTCACAGCGGAACTGAACTGTCGGGAGTCTTGCGTTCCGGCGAGCCCCCTCGACCATTCGAGGCCGTTGGAGCTGTGCCGATCCAAATATCCGCATCGCTCTCGAGAGATGGCCGCGAACTCGCGGCCGACCTAGGAGGGCTGCGCGCGCTTCACGTCGAGCTTCGGGAGCGCGATCACGTCTATCCTGTCGGCGAACTCCCCGCGGGACATTCGATCACGGACATTCGCCCGGACGGATGGGTCGCCGCGTCCGACGGAGGGCGGGGGACTTCTGAGCTCTCGCAGCATCTCAGGGAGGCGATCTTTCAGGGCCCCGGAGGCGGTGCTATACTAAACGATACACCGCGGGTGCTGGTGGGGGAGTTGGAGCCGACGGCGCCCGTTTTCTCGCTCGGTGGCGCGGCAACGCCGGGTCAACGCCTCACGATCCTGCTCGTGCCGCTCGAGCGAAGGTAGGCGGGAGGGCGCCGTGGGGCGTGTCCCCGGCCGCGGGAATCCCGTGCTGCGCGGGGATCTCCGGGCCCGAAGCGGCAGTCGCAAGATCTGGATCCTCCAGGCCGTCTATCTCGGGATCCTCGGGGCTCTCGTCTTCCTCGGCCTCCCCCCCGAACTCGGCCGCTTCGCAGAGTCACACGAGACGAGCCTCTACGTGGCCGTCCTGTGGGTGCAGGTCGTACTCGTCACCTATTCGGCGTCCGCATGTCTCGCGCAAGAGATTGCGGTCGAAGGAGAAAAGGGGCCCGTGGATCTCCTGTTCGCGCCGTTCTCCCCGACGACGATCATCGCCGGCAAGAGCCTGGCATCGTTCGTGACCATCATCTTCTGGCTCCTGCTCGGCCTTCCGCTGCTCGCGCTCACGACCTCGATCCGGCAGATCCCCACGAGCGCCTTGATCCCCGTGACGGCGCTCATCGCGGTGGTCGCATGGGGGATCGCGGAGGTGGGGTTGTTGTACAGCATCTTGTTCGAGGCCGAGTTCACGCGGACCCTCGCGCACTGGACGACGCTGACCGCCGTGTTCGTCGGAACGGCCTCGCTCCCGACGGCGTTCCGGTCGCTCAATCCCATCAACGCGACGACGGCAGCGGCCCGTGGAGAGCCGCTTTGGGGACCGCTCGCGATCTACGTCCTCTTGGGCGTTGGCTGCGCGCTCTGGGCTCAGATGCGGCTCCGCCAGATGGCCGCAGAATGACGCGCGAAGCGGCGATCCTGAACGATGTCCTTCGCCGCGTAGCGTTCCGGATCGGTGTCGACCACGCCATCCGGTGGACGACGAGGACCGCGGCGATCTTTGGGCTGATCGTCTTGGGATGGGCGTTCCTCACCATGATCTTCCCGCTGTCTCTGCCGTTCCGTGAGGTGGCCATCCTTGGTCTTGGAGGGCTCGCGATCATCGCGGTCCTCTCCGCCCTGCTGCGGCGGCCATCTCCGCTCGCCACGGCTCGGATTACGGATCACAGGCTCGGCTTGGCCGACCGCCTCAGCACCGCAGTGGAACTGCTTGGGCGGCCCTTCCCGCCGCGCGGATTGATACGCCTCCAGATCGCGGACGCGGTTGTAGTCGCACAGGGGGTGAGTCCCCGCTCGGCGGCACCGATCAGCCTTCCGCGGGAAGCGTGGGCCGTGGCGGCCATCGCGGTGGTGGTCGCGCTATGGGTGCAGTTCTTCCAGGGGTGGACGATCCCGGGGCTCCCCGCGGCACGAAACGTGGCGGTGATTCATCGAGAGGGCCGCACGCTCACCGCGATTAGCCGTCAACTCGAGACGACAAGCCGGGCCCGAGGGCTTCCTGAGGCCCGGCGGGCGGCTCCCAGCCTGCTCGACCTCGGGCAGCGGCTTCAGGCGCCGCGCGTGACCCGCCCCGACGCGCTGCGCATGCTCCAGGACGCGGGACGACAATTGCAGTCGGCGCAATCGAGGGTGGAACGGCGTCTTGGAGGAGCGGGGCTTCGAGGCACAACCGGCTCGCAAGACGCGCACGTGACCCCATCGTCGCCGGCGGGGTCCTCCCGCCTTCAGCAGACGATCCAAGAACTGCGGTCCTTGACCGGGCAGTTGCGGGGCGAGAGGGACGCGCCCCGCGATGATATCGCGCAGCGTCTGGGACGGATCTCGGAGGCCCTGCAGGAGATGAACGCGCCCCTTTCCACGCGGCGCGATGTGGCGAGTGCGCGCCGCGAGGTCGAACAGGGTCGGCCCGGCTCGGCGGCCTCCGCCCTGGGGGACGCCATGCAGGACCTGGAGGGTCTCGAGCGCATGTTGGGAGACGACCAAGCCCTTGGGGACGCGAAACGCCAGGTCCAGCAGTCGTCGGAGCGAATCGCCCAAGGTGGGCCTTTGGGGACCGGCCAGAAGGCGACCAGCCAATCGTCTCCCGGGTCGGAACCACCTTCGCAGTCGCCGGGTCCGAATCCGGTCACCTCCGCCTCGGAGGATGCGGCCCCCCCACCGCCCGGTCCCAACCAGGGCAGCCTGCCGGGGGAAGGCCGAGGAAGCCGGTCCGGTGCGCCGACCCCCCGACTCGGCGGCACGCGGGCGGAAGAGCATCTGACCGGCAGGCAGGGGGAGGGCACCGCGATCACCCGGGATCTGCTGGCCCCAGGACGCGTCGGGGCTCCTCAGTTGCCCGCCGTGCCGGTCCCGGCCGATGTCGCGCACCAAAACGATCGGGCGGTCGCCAGGGATCCGCTCCCACCGGCGTATCTCACCTTGATCCGGCGCTATTTCGAAACGCTGGAGCGCAGCCGATGAGCGATCCCATCACGCGCGACGTCGTGGAGTTCCGCCAGATGTTCCGTGCGATCCAGGACGAGTTACGCCGGGTGATCGTCGGGCAGCAGGAACTCCTAGAGCTGGTCATCATCGCGATGCTGTCCGGCGGGCATGTGCTGCTCGAAGGCGTCCCGGGACTTGGGAAGACCCTCCTCGTTCGGACCCTCGCGCAGGCGCTGGACCTGCGGTTCTCTCGAATTCAGTTTACGCCGGATCTGATGCCCGCGGATATCCTGGGGACGAACCTGATCGTCCAGGACGAGAGCGGGCGGCGCCGGTTCGAGTTCCAATCCGGCCCCGTCTTTGCCCAGATCGTCCTTGCCGATGAGATCAACCGCGCCACTCCGAAGACGCAGTCGGCGCTCCTCGAGGCGATGCAGGAACACGCGGTGACCACCGGCGGAGAGACGCGCCGTCTCGTCGAACCGTTTTTCGTCCTGGCGACCCAGAACCCGATCGAGATGGAAGGGACATACCCGCTGCCCGAGGCTCAACTCGATCGGTTCTTGTTCAAGCTGCGCGTGCCGTTCCCCGAACTCACAGAACTCGAGGAGATTATCGATCGGACGACGGGGCCGGAGGGGTCCGCGGCCGGGCGGGTTGCCGACGGTCCGGCCGTGGTTGGGATGCAGGCCCTGGCGCGTCAGGTTCCCGTCGCGGCGCACGTGCGGGAGTATGCCGCCCGACTCGTTCTCGCGACGCATCCTGGTTCAGCGGGGGCGGTCGAGAGCGCCCGTCGTTTTGTGCGCTACGGCGCGAGCCCGCGGGGCGCGCAGGCGCTGATCCTGGCCGGCAAGGTCCGCGCGCTGAGCCAGGGACGGGTCAACGTCGCCGTGGAGGATCTCCAAGCCCTCGCCCTCCCGGCGCTGCGCCACCGGCTCATCCTGAACTTCGAGGGGGAGGCCGAGGGGACCGATCCAGACGACGTGCTCCGGGCGGCGATACGGGAGATCGAGCCCCAGGAGATTCCGGCGAGCGAGGCCTAGGGCGATGAACCGCGAGGGCGCGCGTCTGTTGGATCCGGCGTTCCTCCAGAAGCTCGACACGCTCAGCCTGTTGAGCCGGAAGCGGCTCCGGGGCGTCCAGCGCGGCGATCGCCGCAGCACCGCCCGCGGACGGGGAGTGGAGTTCGACGACTACCGGGCGTATCAGCTCGGCGACGACTACCGGTACATCGATTGGAATATCGTCTCCCGCCTCGACCGGCTGTTCGTCAAGATGTTCGCCGAAGAGGAAGATCTCGATGTCTCCCTCATGGTCGACACGAGCCGGTCGATGGACGCGGGGCACCCCGCGAAGCTCTTGGTCGCGAAGCAGCTCGCCGCGGCCATTGGCTACATCGGACTCGTGAACCTCGACCGGGTGGGGGTGACGGCGTTCGCTTCGTCGGTGACCGCCCGCCTCGACCGGCTTCGGGGTCGGGGCCGCGCCAGGAGCCTCCTGGAGTTTCTCGACGGACTCGCGTCGTCCGGCGATACCGATCTCGAGGCGGCCATGCGCCGGCACCTCGCGACGTCTCGCCGGCGTGGGCTGTTGATTGTCCTCTCAGACCTGTTCGACCCGCGAGGCTACGAACAGGCGCTTCTCCTGTCGAGACGCCACCGCTTCCAGACGTTCCTGATCCACATCCTGGCCGACGACGAACTGGTCCCGGGGATCACCGGGGACCTCCGGCTCGTGGACGTAGAGACGGGGCGGGCGGTTGAAGTGACGGTGGATGCGGAAGCGCTGGCCGCGTACGCGTCGGCCCGCGACGCGTTCTTCAACGAGATCGAACGGTTCTGCTACCGCCACCGGATCGACTACCTGCGCACGGCGACCTCGGTGCCCGTAGAGACACTGGTGTTGCGCTGGCTGCGCCAGGGAGGGCTCCTCCAGTGAGCCTGGGCGTGCCGGCAGCGCTGTGGGGTCTGCTCACGATTCCGGTGCTGATCTTGCTCTACTTGCTGCGCGTTCGCCGTCGGAATCACCCCGTCAGCAGCGTGCTCCTCTGGCAGCGATCCGCCCCCACGCTGGCCGCGTACCGGCCGTCCAAGCGGATTGAACGCAGCCTGCTCTTGTTGCTCCAGATTCTCGCCACTGCCGCCGTGGTGACGGCCCTGGCGCGGCCGTCGCTCGTCGTGCGGAGCCTCGATCGCGGCGATGTCATCGTGGTGATGGATCTCTCGCTCTCGATGCGCTCCCGCGACGTACCTCCGACCCGGTTCGACCGAGCACGCGCCGAAGCGCTCGATGTTGTGGCCCGCCTCCGGCCGGGTCAGCGATCCGGCGTCATCGTCGCCGGCCCCGCGCCTCAACTGCTCGTCCCGCTCACCGATGACCGCGCCCAGGTGATCGCTGCTATACGCGGGCTCGAGCCGTGGGATGCGGCCGGGGACGTCCGCGGAGCGGCATTGATGGCGGCGGAATATCCGATGGGATCGGGCGGCCGGGTGCTGGTCTGGACAGATGCAGCGCGCGGCGGATTGCCCGCGCTTTCACAGGCGACGTACCGCATTCTGGGGACCTCCGACGACAACGTCGGCATCACCGAATTTCGGATCGCGCGCGATCCCAGCGCGGCAGAAGCGCTCCTCCGCGTGGACAACTTCAGCACCCGCTCCCGCCAGGTACCGGTCGTCGTGTCGCATGATCGGAAGACGGTGTACCGCACGACCGTGGACCTGCCCGCGGAGGGGAGCCGGACGGTGGTCTTTCCTGTGTCTCTGGCCGGTGAGTATCAGGCGCATCTGGAGACGCACGATGCGTTGCCTGATGACGATACCGCCTCGGCCGTGCTCGATCCCGTCCCGCTTCCCTCGGTGCTCCTGGTGGGCGAGTCGGACCCGTACCTCGAGCGCGTGCTGAAGATCCTCCCGGTGTCTCGGGCCGCGGCGACCCAGAGCACGGACCCCGGGGTGTGGGCCTCCTACGGTGTCGTCATCATCGATCACATGAACCCCGGCCCGGTGCCTCCCGGCGACTACCTGCTGATCGCGTCGGTCCCATCGAACCTCCCGGTCACCGCGACAGGCGAGGTGCGCCGCCCCGAGATCGGTGTCTGGGACCGCACCGATCCCATTCTGCGGTTCGTCGATCTGGGCACGGTGAAGGTCTCGCGCGCCATGGCCCTGACCGCGGAAGGAGGGCGCGTGCTCGCGGGCGGGGACAGCCCGCTCTTGTGGGCGTACGAAGGCGGAGGTATCCGGGCGCTCCTGCTGGGGTTCGCCCTGCAGGACTCCGACCTGCCCCAGCGCGTCGCTTTTCCTGTGCTCATCGCCAACAGCCTGGCATGGTTGGGGGGGGAGACGCCGGTGATCCGGGCGGGGGAGCCGCTGCAGGTGCCCTCCGGCGGCGGCGCCTCCGCGGAGCTGGTCGGCCCGACCGGGCGCCACGAGACCGTGCTGGCGACGACCGGCATGTTCGCGCTGCCGCCGTTGACGCGGGCGGGAGTCTACGAGTTGCGGACGTCCGCCGGCACGAGGAGCATCACGGTTCGGCCCGCCGATCCTCCTGCAGGACGTATCCGGCCCGGTGGAGCACCAGCGGGGAGTCCGGCTGCCGGTGCTGAACCTGGCCGGCTCCTACTCACCCAGCTGCCGGTCTGGCCGTGGCTCGTCCTCGGCGCGATCGGGGTCATGACGGGCGAGTGGGCGCTGGCCACGCGGCGTCGAGGAGGTGACGCGTGACCGTCCCCCTGTCGTTCGAGCGTCCCTGGGCGTTCGCGTTGCTCCTCCTCGTGCTCATCGCCGCGATGCTCGGGCGGCGCCGCTCCGGCGTACGCTGGCGCGTCGCGACCGTCCTTCGCGCCGCGACCCTCGGACTGCTCGTGCTCGCGCTCTCCGGACCGGTCATCCGGGTCCCCGTGACCGCGGTCAACGTCGTATTCGCCGTCGACCGATCGCTCAGCATCACACCGGTCGGCCGGCGCGCTCAGGATGCCTTCGTGCACGACGCGCTTCTAGGGATGCGTCCCCAAGACCGAGCGGGGGTTGTGACGTTCGCGGGGCGGCCGCTGCTGCGAATTCCAGTGGATGCGCACCCCGTGCTCGACACCGTCGGTCCAGCGGCGGATCCGGACGCGACGGATATCGGGAGCGCCATCGACCTCGCCGTCGCGATGCTGCCCAGCGAAGGCGCTCGCCGCGTCGTGGTCCTCAGCGA
This sequence comes from bacterium, assembly GCA_035703895.1. Classification (NCBI taxonomy): domain Bacteria; species bacterium. Next base: position 35,767 of record DASSXJ010000284.1, read on the forward strand.
CGGGGCCGAAAACCGGGGAGACGCCGCGGGAGCCTCGCGCGTAGCCCGCCAAGCCGGCGTGACGATCGATGCGGTGCCCATCGCGCCTGGAACCACCCAGGAGGTCCTGGTGGAATCGGTGACCGCGCCGCAGGAGGTGCACCCCGGCGAAGTCTACGACGTCCGGGCGGTGCTGCAGTCCACCACGCCCGCCGACGCCGTCGTGACGCTCTCACGCAATGGGGTCGTGGTTGCGACTAAGCGCATTGCGCTCTCACCGGGTGAAGTCGTGGTTCCGTTTTCTGAGACTGCCGCCGACCCCGGAACCGTTCGGTACCGCGTCGACGTCGATGCGGTCCCCGACACGATTCCGGAGAACAACCACGGGGAGGCGATGGTTGTCGTTCGTGATCAACCCCGGGTGCTCTTCGTGACCGCGGGTCCGACGCCACTGCCCCGGTGGCTTCGCGGTCAGGGCCTCCGCGTCGATGTCCGGACGCCCGATGAGGTCCCCGCAAACCCGGTCGGCCTTGCCGCGTACCGCAGCGTCGTCCTCGATGATGTCTCGGCGCTTGACCTGAGCCGAGCGCAGCAGGAGACCATCCGGTCGTTCGTGGGGACGGCAGGTGGCGGCCTCGCCGTGATCGGCGGTGGGCACAGTTACGGCGTCGGCGGATACGCCGGCACGCCCCTCGAAGACGCGCTGCCCGTCACGATGGATGTCCGGCAGACGATGGCGCTCCCCACCGTCGCGATCGTGCTGGTCATCGATACCTCCGGAAGCATGGACGCCTTTGGGACCGAACTCGCCAAGGAGGAGCTGGCGAAGGAGATCGCCTCTTCGGTGATCGATCTCCTCGGCGAGCACGACCAGATCGGTGTGATCACGTTCGATCAGGAGTATCGGTGGTTGGTGCCGCTCACCGAGGCGCGGGAGCGGACGCGGGTCCTCGATGAAATTGCGCGCCTGCGTGCCGGAGGCGGCACGTTGATGTACCCGCCGCTTCGGGGGGCGTGGGACGTGCTCCGGCACTCCCCGGCCAAGATCCGGCACACCATCGTCCTCAGCGACGGGTTGACCGATCCGGGCGACTTTCGTGGAATCGCTGCGACCATGGCCCGCGAGCGGATCACGATCAGCACCGTGGCGATCGGCCGCGACGCCGACTTGGATTTCATGCGAAACTTGGCCCGATGGGGAGGCGGCCGGTCGTACGTGGCCAAGGATCTGTACAGCGTGCCCAAGATCTTCACCGCCGAAGCGTTGATGGCCGTAAGGTCGTTCATCGTCGAGGAGCCGGTACCGCTCGCGCGACGAGGCGAGGGGCCGACGGTGGCGGGCCTCACCCCGCCGCCGCCGATCCGCGGGTATGTGGCCACGGCTCCGAAACCGTCGAGTGACATCGCGTTCGTGAGCCCTCGAGGGGACCCGGTCGTCGCGACCTGGCAGTACGGCCTCGGCAGAGCCGTCGCGGTCACCTCGGACGACGGCCTCCGGTGGACGACGCCGTGGACTTCGTGGCCGGATGTCGCCCGGTTTTGGTCTCAGGCGGTCCGGTGGACCCTCGGCGATGACGCGCCGGGCCTGCATCTGGTTGCCGGGTTCGATCGCGATGGGACGTCGGCCCGGGCGGTGCTCGATGCCCGCCGGATCGACGGCGCGCCCTGGGACGGCCTCGACGCGCGCGGCGAGGTGACGGGACCCGATGGGACGCGCAGCGCAATCGCATTGCACCAGACCGCGCCGGGCCGGTACGAGGGGACGTGGCCGGCTCAAGCCCAGGGCGTGTATGGCCTGACCATCCTCGCGCGCGACGGTCAGCGCACGAGGGGCACCCGGACCGTTGGGCTCGTCGTGCCCTATTCGCCTGAATACCGCCTCCCGAACGGCAACCTCGCGTTGTTGTCTCGGGTGGTCGAAACCACCGGCGGAACGTTCCTCGGCAATCCGCGGGACGCGTTCCGTCGAGGGCCGGGAAGCGGGCAGCGCGAGACCTGGCCGGTGTTAAGCGGCATCGCCATGGCGTGTCTTTTGGCCGAGGTCACGATTCGGCGTCTGCCCGCGCTTGGGCAGCGCCTCGCGATGGCGGCCTCCGTCGTGGCTCAGGTGATTGGCCGGCGGCGGGCGACGCCCCGGACGGCGCGCCTCCAGGCCGACGCCGCATATGAAGCCGCCGATCGCTGGGCGGTCGAGGACGCGCGTTTCGCCGAAGAAGAGGCACGCCGCGCCGCCTCAATGGAGGAGGCCGCGCGGATCTTTATCTCCAGACTTCGAGGGACGAGACGGCCTTAACGCGCCCGCTCCGTCTCGGCGGGACAGATCGGGAGGAGGTCCTCGGGACGAGCAAGCCGGTGATCCGGAGCTTCCGCGAGGAGCGGTGAGGCTTCCACCGTGCCCCACAACGCCGCGGCGGTGCCGGCGCCGGCCCGGTGGCCGGCCGCGATATCGAGCGGGCTGTCGCCGACCATGAGCGCCTCCGCGACGGGAACACCGAGTTGAGACGCCGCGGCCCGAACAGGCTCCGGATCCGGTTTGTGGCGGGTGACATCCTCGTCCGTGATGATGACCGTGCACCACCGATCGAGGTGGAAACCTGAGACGGCGGCCTCCGTCGTCGCCCGTCGCTTGGACGTGACAATCCCCATCGCGTAGCCACGCACGCGGAGCGCTTCCAGCACATCGGCGACTCCCGGGAACAATCGCGCGTACCGGTCGTGGAGGGCCAGATATCGACGGAGGTAGTCCTGGGCCAGCACCTCGTCCCGGTCGGGGGCGAGGGCGCGGAACCGTTCACGGATCGGCCGGCTCCACATCCCCAGGATCGCCGTCCGATCGATGGTCCGGTGCAGGTTGGCCTGTACCGTGGCCTCAAACGCGGTCATGATCAGTTCGGCGCTGTCGATCAGCGTGCCGTCGAGATCGAACAGGACGGCGCCGTACCGGCGTCCGATCAGTGGGTCCACTCGTGCGCGGGGCGTCCGTCCCATATCGCGCCGTAGAGCGAGAGCAGCGGCTCCCGGGCAAGCGGGCGGGGATTGTTGGGACGCGGATACTGCTCGACGCACTCGTCGACCAGTTC